>CALFHQ010000130.1 GCA_937876385.1 uncultured Pseudomonadota bacterium | reverse complement strand
AGGAGCCACACTCCCACAAAACCGACGAAGACCAGCGCTGGGAGCAACTTTTGAGGGCGCTCTTTTAGAAACAGAGCCGCAAACAAGGCCACAAAGAGGGGGGAACTCTGGTTCAAGGCGCTGGCCAGCCCCAAGTCAATGTGGTTCACCGCCCAGACGTAGGTGGTCATGGCGAGAAACCCGAACAGCGCTCGAACGACCAGGCCTCCACGATTGATGGCCCGGGTGCGCTCGCCGGCGCCCAGCCGCTCCAGAGAGACAACCAACAGAAACCCAACGAGGCCTCGACCAAACACCACTTCAAAGGTCGAAAGGCGTTCCCCTGCCACCTTCATCAAGGCACTCATGATGGCAAAGGATACTCCGGCTCCAATCATCAGGAGAATGGCCAGCAGGCGGGTTCTGTCTGCCGTGGGGTGGGGGTTCATGGGCTCCTGTCCTCAAGCGGTCCAGAGAAGCAATCATGCTCCCCATCCTGCCAAAAATCAAAGGGAAGAAAGGAACTCGACCTATCGATTGGGGCGTCCGATGTACCACGCTTTTCCAACCGAATCCCCCAAACGCCAATATCGGTTGTCAGGCATGGTAAGAGCCAGGGGGTCCATCTTCTGGACATCGGGTTTCCCGTTGGTGAGGTACTTTGATTCGCTGTAGGAGTTGACGATCTTGCCTATGACAAGAACGTTTGATGGAAGTTCCAGGACACTGTGCACCGTCAGTTCCAGGGACAACGTGGCTTCTCGAATCATGGGGGCGTAGGTCAACTCCCCGTTGAAAACATCAAAGAACTGTGCCTTCCCACTCCGAGGCCCCTTCAAAATGCCACACATGTCGGCCACGTCGGCCATGTCGGCCCCGGGATAATTGATGGAGAACTCCCGGTTTTGGAGGATTCCTTTGGTCGAGTTGAGGTCGGGATTCAATGACACAGCGATCATGGGCGGATGCACGTTGACCCGCGTCAGCCAGGAAACCGTCGTGAAATTCGGTCGGTCCCCCAGATGAGTCCCCACAAGAGTCACCGCCATGGGATATACAAACATATTGGAACCCAGCTTGATCTTGTCTTCCATTCAGCCAACTCCGTTCCAACATTGCTTCGATAATTGCCACTTCCACGGCCCAACAATATCACACCGTGAACGACTGCCGCCCATATTAACGCAGCGCGTCCACACAAACACTACATACGAACTGGCCTTTTTCAAGGCACGCCCGGACTCATTCGCCCAAAATGCATGGAGCTATTGCACTGGAACCTTCCGGCATCGCATAATGGTCCAGAACAGGTGCCAAATGGTGCCCACGGAGGTTTTGTCCATGAATCGACGTCTTCCCGCCCCCATCCAACAAGCCATCCTGCTCATCTGTTCCGTCTTGCTGGCCAGTTTCGCTGGTTGCAGTTCTGATTCCCAAGCCACTGACGACGC
This sequence comes from uncultured Pseudomonadota bacterium, assembly GCA_937876385.1. Lineage (GTDB taxonomy): Bacteria > Myxococcota_A > UBA9042 > CAIXZC01 > CAIXZC01 > CALFHQ01. Next base: position 3,044 of record CALFHQ010000130.1, on the reverse strand, counting down.
TCAGGGGGAACCCCAGGCCGACGTGCTCGAAATTGCCAACGACCTGCCCCCCATCGGTCCCACCGTGGAAACCACTGCGACCGAAACCGGATTCCGATTCTCACGAGACGAACTGGCGCTGGTCGTAGATGCCAACACTGGGGCTTTTCGCCTCATCGACGGGGATCGTCTGGTGCTGGGTTCTCCCAATTCGGTCGGGGACATGTACTGGTCGCCGCTGGGTTTCACGACCACCGCCGATACATCGGTGGGGGCTGTGACGGTGCGCCGCTGTGAAGCCCTCCCCGGTGGCCCTTGCTTGGACCTTATCGACCCCGAAGGGGATGTTCTGGGCACCCTCCAGGTGAACTCCCCTGGTGCCGGCCGAATGGACATCACCCTCAAGCCGGGGAAAGCCTTCCACTCGGTGGGGATGACCTTCGACCTCAACACCTTCGGCTCAGTCTACGGAATGGGTGAGTTGAACAATGAGAAGAATGGCCGAATCGGCCAGTTCCACGAAACGGCTCAGTACTTCCCTCTGAATCTCGGGAACTTCGAACGCCCCAAATTGACCTCGGACGAAGGAACCAATATCTATTCGCCGCTCTGGTTCACAGCCACCGGCGGGGCCATCTTCATCGACTCCTACAGTTTCCTCGATCTCTCCTTTAACCGCGACGACAATGGGCGTTTTCGTGTCCATCTTCTTCCTGAAGCGGGAGAGAAGTCTCTCACCGTGTCCTTCCTATCCGGGGGGTCCACGGCAGGAGCCTACAGGCAATGGGTAGCCGAAAAGTGGGCAGTGCGCCCTCCCCTCCCCATGAAGGCGCGCCCGGACGACCTGCTGTTTACCCACGCCATCTGGACCACCTGGGCGCACTACCACGCTTCCATCAATCAGGAGAAGGTGCTTGAGTTCGCCACCTCCATCTCCGACCACGGTTTTGAGGCTTCCTATATTGAAATCGATGACCGGTGGACCCCGGCATACGGGGATCTCGAGTTCGACCCGGACCGATTTGACGACCCCACGGCCATGGTGGACGCCATTCACGACTTGGGCTTCCTCGTTTCCGCCTGGGTTCCCCCCTTCATCAATCAAGATGCCGACAATTTCCAGAAGGCGAAGTTCGGCCATCACTTCGTCGCAGCTTCCGGGGAGACCTACCCGGCCATGGTGGGGTGGTGGGACACCGCTGGATTTCCCATCGCGGGAATAATCGACTTCACCTCCGACGATGCCGGAGTATTCTGGAAGAGCCAAATGGAGAACCTTCACCTGATGCATGGGGTGGACGGCTACAAGTACGATGCCGGAGAGACCAAATTCCTCCCCCTCTCTCCCGAATTTTCCAAAGACATTCACGAAAACGAGTACCCGGACTACTACGCCAGGTGGGCCAACGAAGCTAGAGGAGTGGAAGTTCGGGCCGGAGTCTTTGTCCAAGACCTCCCCATCCCCTTTCGTCAATTCGACAAGGACACACACTGGGGCAATGACAACGGTCTGGCCTCTGTACTGACTCAGTACCTCGCTTTGGGGATGATCGGATACCCCTTCGTCCTCCCCGACATGATCGGCGGAAACGAGTACCACAACACCGCGTCAGACGAGCTGTTCCTTCGCTGGACGCAGCTTAACGTCTGGCTTCCCATGATGCAGTTTTCCGTGTTGCCCTGGCGGGAAGGATTCTCCCCCCAGGTCGCCGAGTTGACCCTCCAATGGCTCACCGAGCGTCACACCCGGGACGATTATCTTCTGGCTTTGGCCGATGAAGCGGCCGCTACCCAGATTCCCATGGTTCGTCCTCTCTTCTTCGAATTCCCAGAGGACGAAGCGACCTACACCATCAGCGACGAGTACATGCTGGGTTCCCAGTACCTCGTAGCTCCGGTGCTCACCGAAGGGGCAACGAGCCGCTCAGTCTACCTCCCAAAGGGAACCTGGCAGGCCGTGGACGACCCGGAAGAAACCCACGAGGGGCCCGTCCTGCTTGAAGACTACCCCGCTCCTTTGGAGCGAATCCCTGTATTCAAGAAGGTTGACCTCCCCCAGTAAGGACAAGTCAAAGCCACGATTGAAGCTGCGTTGCAAGAGACAGGGTCAGTATTTTCGCCCCCTGACCGGTGAGGTGAACGTCATCGGCGAAGTCATCGGCGCCCATGCCGGGAACCTCTCGACAATCCATGAGGGTTGCGTGGTACTCGGCCATGGCTTCGAGCACCGAGGGAGGTATCTCGTAGGGTTCTCTGGCCGGCATGAACACGACGGCAGTGGGAATTTCCATGCGAGCGGCCGCGGCCAGGAGTCGCGAAAAGCGCTCGCATGGGAAGTGGGACTCTGAACTGCGGGAAGGTTTTGACCTGGGGTTGGCAGCGAGGCGTCGATTGACCTCTGTCTCCATCGCCTTGTAGTGGGGGAGGAACCGTTCGAGGACCACCAACTGCATTCGTTTTCGGCCCGCAAAGGACTCGAAAAGCCAGGCGTGCAGGAACGATCCTATCTCCTCCAGCCCAGAGAGCTCTTCTTCAACCACCGCCGTAATGTCGGCGCCGCGGCTGATGGATGCCAGGCGACGAATCCTCCGGGACATGGTGTCGCTCACCATGCGGTCGTTCACCACCAGCACCAGGCGATCTATCTTCTTTCCCCCGGTCCAGAAATAGTGGCGCAGGATCCAGTACCATTCGGCTGTCTCCGAACCGTGAAAAGCGACGGAGTCAAGGACCACACCGGGGGAGACATCGGCCATCTTCGCTTTGAGCAGATCCACCTGCACCCCATCGATGAGGAGGGAATTCCCCACCAGAAGCACCCGCTCTCCAGATGCGGCTTCCAGGGTGCGGGCCTGCTCGGGCCAGGGCCATGTCTCCCAATGGGGCTTGGTGGCAGTCGGATCCGCGTCGAGCAGTAACGCCCAGACTTCCGTCGCTCCCGGCACGGGATCGACGAACGATCGCCAGGTATCGGCGAGCCCCAGCCGGCGACAGACGTGGGCCCGCAGGGTCGCCAGGGCCGCAGACGTGCACTGTCCTCGCGCCGTCGTCGGGAAGACCGCCCG
>CALFHQ010000129.1 GCA_937876385.1 uncultured Pseudomonadota bacterium | reverse complement strand
CCATGACCGCCTTGGCAGACGTTCCTAATGATAGTTGGAACGCCATTCAGGATGCCGCCAGCAACGACAGCGCACTGCGAACCCAGCTCGCTGCAGCGGGAATCACCGACCCCGATGCTCAGGATGCCGTGGTGAACTACGTCAACCAGGTCCCAGCAGATGAGCGGGATGGGGCCGTAGGCGTGGCTCGGCAGCTTGCCCAGAACGAGGCGACGATGATCATGATGGAGCCCTATATGGAGGTGAACCTGGACCTCCTCTCCATCGGAGCCCGCGTGCCTCTGGCGATGATGATGTTTGATAACGAAACCAAATGGAGCCTCGGTAACATCGTCCTTGATGCGAAGTTCGGCCATATCTGGGGCAACAACATCGCGGCCTTTGCGTTGTCCTACGGAATGAGCCTCTACATCCCGTCTGGAACCGAAGAAGCCGATGCGTTGGGACTTGCGGACTTGTTCCAGGCTCCCAAATTTGCTCACAGCTATCTGGGATTGGCCCCCTATGTGGTCATTGGCCTCGATGTGCCGGTGATTTCCCTCCAAGCCCACACCGAGTTGGTCAGCCAGCACGCCGTGAGAGGGGACCCCCAGTTCAGCAGTGTCCAGTATTTGAAGTGGGGCTCGGGGGTGGTCATCATGCCGGCCTGGCCCGTTTCCATCATCGGTGAAATCAACGGAATGGTCCCCATCGCCAACGCCGACCCCTACAATGCCATCTTCGCCGTGGGAGGGCTGCAGTTGAAGCTCTTCTGGCTGAAAGCTGCTCTCGCCGCACAGGTTCCCATCTACACCCCCGAGAAGGACAACATGGGTTCGGTGGGCGGCGTGGACGTCGGGGAGCTGGCCTCGTACTCCCTCATCGGCCGAGTGGCCTTGGTCTTCTAACGAAACATTCCAGCCAGGATTGCTCCATGCCAGTCTACACACGAACCGGGGATACCGGGCTGTCATCCACCCTTTCCGATGAACGAAAGAGCAAATCCGACCCCATCTTTGAGGTCAACGGGTGGATGGACCACTTGAATGCTGCACTGGGAATGGCCTATGCGGAGATCATCGACTGGCCCGACGCCGAAGACGTACGCCAGAAAATCCGCACCGTACAACTGGACCTGTTCTCTTTGGGGGCCTTCGTCTCCTCAGCCGATGGGAGCTATCTGGACTCGGTGAAAGGCTCTGCTGAAGAGTTCGAGAAGTGTATGGACCGACTGATGCCCCACTTCAAGCTGGACGGGTTCGTGCTCCCCGGCGCCAACCGGGCGGAGGCGGCTCTGCACAACGCCAGAACAGTGTGCCGCACCCTGGAGCGCCACCTCGTCGCACTGGAAGCGTCCCGAACCGACGTACGGGTCGCTCGCTACGTGAATCGACTCTCGGACATGCTGTTTGTGCTGGCTTTGTGGGCTGGAACTCCGGGGAAACGACCCCCGGTCTAGAACCTTATTCTTTGATTACCGCATCCAGGTCCACCAAAGCGGTGCGCAGAAAAGTCGACCACAACGCAATGGCCCGATCATCGTCAAACGCCACGAAGTGACCGTAGTCGGAGAATTGCGCCAAGGCAGCGGTGGCGAAGGTGCCGTCTTCCAGCTCCATGTTCATGTGAACCGGTTCGTTCACCGGTTCCAGCCCCAGAAGATCGAAACCGATGTGGCCGTGCTGCTGGGGGACCAGAATAGGGATTTTTCCGGCCAGCGCCAGGTTCTCCGTGGTCACCGCGGGAGTGTAAGGATCCTCCACCCCTTCCGTGATGAGAACGTTAAGCGGCTCAGAGCGGAATCGAGGATAGAAGTAGTGAGGGCTGTAGTTGATGGGGTCGGTGGCATCCACCAGGGTTTGAACCAGGCACAAGACGGGGTGGAAGAGGGTCAACTCGTCTTCGTCATCCAACTGGAGAAGCTGCTCCAAAGCCGTCTTGATATCCAACTCGGCAGAGCTGTCGAGCTCCTTTCGAAGCAGCACGGTGTAGGCCAGCCCACCGCCGGCACCAGACAATACCGCCCCTTTGAGGTCTTCTTCCACGGCAACAAACAGTGCGCCGGTGAGCCCCCCCTGGGAGTGGCCGAAATACCCGATACGGTCGGGATCAAACATCACCACTTCGTCTTTGTAGTCGAAGGCGTATTCCTTGATGAAGCGGGTCAGCGCAACATTGTCGAGGGCTGCCTGGCGAAAGAGGCATCGAGCGGATTCGGGGTTCATGAAGTTGAAGGAGTAAAACTCCAACATGCTGTCGGGGCCGTCCCAGCGAGTGCCGTGGAGGGGTTGGTCGATGGACACTGCAGCAAGCCCCTGCTCTGCGAATCGGCTGGCCATGGAGTTGGTGAATGTGTAGCGACTTCCTCCGGTTCCGTGGGAATACTCCACTACCGGCCAGCCGTTCTCCGGCATGTCCCCCTTTGGAATGGAAACCACAAAGTGGATCTCCTCCATTCGCTGGATCACCGGGGTGCCGTCGTCGTTGAATTCGATGTCTCCTTCCGTTTCGTAGGGAACATCTCCCTTCTGGAAGTTCGGCGCCAGGTAGATCCCTTCCACCAGAATGCAGTTGCTCTTCTGGTTGAACTCTTTGGGGTCACTGATGAGCTCGATGGGTGCTTCGTCTCGAACGTATCGAGCCATTCGCTCCATCTCGTCGGTGGGATTGGCGACCTTGAAGACCGTGGCGTGGGCTACGTCCTCGGGGCGGATGTAAGGGTTGGTCTCGACGTACTCTCGAAGGGGAGCAAACAGGTCGTTAAGGAAGGCGTCTGGATCGTCCACCATTCCCCGACGAATGGCCGGAGACTGGGCCAGGTAGTGATATTCCTTGTCTTTCAGGGTGCGCAGCACGATGCAGGCGTAGCGGTCCCCGGCACGCATGGGGAATCCACCCACGGGGCGGATCATCATCACGTTGGGCTGCAGGAAGTAGTCTTCGGAACTGACCTCCTTGTCCCACCAGTCAAATTGCACCGGAATCTGTTGACCGAAGAGGGGAGATTCGGGCTCAACGTTCACCAGGAGCACGGGAGAATCGGGCTGCAAGGTGGCATCCACGGACGGGAAGCCGCCGCGATTCAAGGGGCCGTCGAAACGCATGTAGATTGTGGTGGAGGGGGAGAACCCATCGACATGGCTCTGGGCAACCTTCTTGTAATTGGCCAGGATATCGAGTTTACGAGGGTTGGGAAAATCGGAGAAGTCTGGACTTCCGTCCGCCTGAATCCGCAAGCCGTTGGGGAAGGGCTGGTCGAAAAAGTGGGCTCGGTTGGCGCTGAAAACAGCCCCCGCTCCGGCAATCCCTTCCGAATAGTCTGGCCACTCGTTGTCTGATACTTCCGCAGAGAGGTCCACTCCGATAGCGTCTGGATTCGGCGTCAGATCTTCATCCACCAGACTGTCGCCTGTGACCACGTCCTCTACGATGGAATCAGTTGGGTCCGTTGAGTCGTCAGTTGAGTCGTTACACCCGGTGGCCGCCAAGGAGAAGAGTGCAACCAAGGCCACCGGAATGAGGCGGAAGAGTAATCGTTTCATGGGAACCCTCACGATAGAGAAATACCACCATACTTGTATCGGAGGGGCACAAAAAGGGCAAGTGCGAAGAGATTATTCGCCGCGGCTATCCCTTTTTTTTGGCTATTCGATGGGGTATCCTCGAGGGGTTGAGGAACGCAAAATCTCTAGAAAGGTGTTGCATGGAATCCATCGCCGTCCGCGAGCTTAAGGATCTAAACCTCCTCATGGGCCTCTTTTGTGAGGATCGAAGCTCCGCGGCTTATCTTATCGGCGCTCTGGGGGAAGACTTCCTAGAGTATGGAACCTGGTTTGCTGCTGTAGAAGGGGACACACCAAAGGCCGTGATCCTGCTGTACGAAGGACTCAGCATCCCCGCACTGTTCAGTTGGGGGTCTGCGCAACATCTGGCTCTCCTGTTGCCGCAAGTTCGCTCTCGATTTCCCGACCGCTTTCTCCTTGATTCCCTCGCACCCCATCGGCGCATCTGGACTGAACACTTTCCCCTGACAAGCGGACGTCGAATGAACCGACTCTCCCTCATTCATCGACGATTTCGACCCAAAGTCGCCCGGGGAATCGAAGTGCGCAAACTGGGACACGCCGATACCGCCGCCATCCTCGGTCTCTACACCTCTCACCCCGACACTTTCTTTCAACCCTATCAGTTGGATACGGGGCTCTATTTTGGCGTGTGGGAGTCAGACCGCCTGGCTAGCGTCGCCGGGGTGCATATCATCAGCCATCAGGCCCGCCTCGGGGTCGTCGGAAATGTCATGTCCGCTGCCTGGGCACGTGGACGTGGCTACGCTCGAGCCTGCGTCTCCACAGTGTGCACCGAGCTCCTCGACCAGGTCGATTTCGTGGTGGTGGATTCCCCCATGGAAAATGCCGGGGCGACCCACCTCCTCGAGAGCGTCGGGTTTGCCAAAGACTTCCACTTTGACCGAGTCGTGGTCAGGCGATGACGGACACGGTTCCCAGTCCACTCAGTCTCGAAGAACTGGAGAAAACGGCGCGGCTGGCAAACCTGGGGTTGAGCCCCCAACGACTTGCCCGATTCGTTCCTCAACTCGCCCACCTCCTGACGCAAGTCGAGACGCTGTCAACTCTCCTGAAACCCGGGTCTTGTCCCGGGTCCGTTGCCGCTCTCG
>CALFHQ010000128.1 GCA_937876385.1 uncultured Pseudomonadota bacterium | reverse complement strand
TCACCGCTGGGGATTGTCACCCAGAAGCACTCATTCCTCGATGACCTTGACTTGCAGACGGTTCGGTGGACCCAAGTCGACCGAGAGTACTCAACCACCACGGGAAAAAGACGCCTCCACCGGGAGCATTTCAATCAAGCTACCATTGCGGTCCAGAATCCAGATGGAGCGACGTTGGAGTTGGAGGTCCGGGTCTTCGACGATGCCGCCGCTTTCCGATACCGGCTTCTGGGTACGGGCATCGCTCGAATCACTGAAGAGGTCACAGGTTTCCGTCTTGTGGAGGGTGTTCCTGGTTGGATCCAGTCGATGCCTACCATCTTTGAAATCACGCCACCAGGCTACGAGTTTCCCTACGAGCGAGTCAGTGCCGGCGACCCCGGTCCGTCCCACGGTTTTGTCTTCCCCGCCCTTTTTCGCACCTCACAGGATGAAGATTCAGCCTATGTGTTGCTCACCGAAGCAGGGCTCTCGCCCCCCTATGCAGCTACCAGACTCAGCGAATCCGCCGAAGATGGGCTATACCGCATACGCTTCCCGTCGCCGGAAGAGGGAGTTCCGTCAGCAGACACGCAACCCGTGGGTCCTCTCCCTTTCGAGACTCCGTGGCGAGTGGTTATCGCAGGGGGATTGAGCGATATTGTCCAAAGCGACGCCGTGTTGCATCTTGCCAGCCCCACCACCACCAGCGATTCGGACTGGATTCACCCTGGCCGGACCGCCTGGTCCTGGTGGAGTCAGGACACTGGCGACCCCGAACTGCAGCGCGAGTACATTGACTTCGCCTCCGAGATGGGGTGGGAGTACATCCTGGTGGATGCAAAGTGGGACCAGTGGCCGGACGCCGAACAGGCCGTCGTGTCCCTGTGCGAATACGGGAAGCAGCGCAATGTCGGAGTGTTCCTTTGGTACAATTCAAGCGGACCACAGAAGCACAGCCTCAAAGAGACTCCCATTGACAGAATGTACGACGCAGAGACACGCCGGGAAGAGATGGATCGTCTGTCCACATGGGGCGTTAAGGGTATCAAGGTTGATTTCTTCAACAGCGACAAGCCGGCACGGATTCGGCAGTATCTCGACATCCTCGAAGACGCCTGGAAAGCCAAGTTGATGGTGAATTTCCACGGTTGTACGGTTCCGAAAGGTTGGCGAAGGACGTGGCCCAACCTGATGACCATGGAAGCCGTCGGTGGGGCTGAGTTTTTCAAGTTCCCGATTACTCGTGGGCCATCTGCCACCGACCACATTCGAACTGTCTTCACTCGAAACGTCGTGGGACCGATGGACTATACGCCCGTAGTCTTTGAAAAGGCTCTTGAGAAGCAGGGGCAGACCTACGCTCATCAACTGGCGTTGTCCGTCCTGTTCGAATCGGGATTGCAGCACTTTGCCGACAATGCAGATGCCGACCCCGGCACCGGCTACCGTGCAATTTTCGAGGCCAATCCTGCGGTGAGGAAGTTCCTCACGGAAGTCCCGGTTGTATGGGATGACGTAGTCTATCTGGATGGCCATCCAGATACCCATGTCGTCCTGGCGAGGCGAAACGGAGACGACTGGTACATCGCAGGAATCGCTGCCGAAGAGGGTTCACCGATTCAACTCCACCTGGACCTTGAGCTTGTTTCGCCCGGCCCTTACTCCGCCACGCTGATCTCATCCAGCAACACCCCGGACAAGTTCTCCATCGAAACCCTGGAGTTGGAAACCAACACCCTCGACCTGACCTTGTCACCAAACGATGGATTTGTCGTGGTGCTTCAGAAACCCTAGACAGGGTCATCTCAAGAAACGATCATCCTCGTAGGCTGCGTCAGCCGACTGATGGCTTGCTCGACGTACCAGAAAAGTACGC
>CALFHQ010000127.1 GCA_937876385.1 uncultured Pseudomonadota bacterium | reverse complement strand
AAATTCTGGGACCTGCCTCCTGCTACACGGCAAACGGGCTGGCCGAAGAATTCGTGCGGGCGCTCAGATAATTCCTTATGCTTACGGGGGATTGGAGTTGGCAGAACCGGCTTATCGGACGCAGGCAAAAACAATGAACCAACCAGTCCATCCTTAGTGACTTCTTGCTTATAATGTCTACAGTCCCCCTGTAATCTTCAGCTAAATGGAGGCAGTGTATATGCCGAAACACCGAGACAAAGATAAGCTCTCCGAACTTGCTGATCGTCGAGCAATCAAGCGGTACGAGGAAGCAATCGAGTCGGGAGAAGGTCTTCTCGTCCCTATTGGAGCTGTGGCTGAAGAAAGAACACGCTTTCTCCAACTTGAGCTCGCAGCAAAACTTGCCAAACAGGAAGGAGCCATTGAGAACTCGGAAGATGAGTAACAATAATGGAGTAAGTTCCAAAGTTGGATTTGACTGAAACTGCCTTTTCGGACGCAGGGGCACTCCCACTCACGTCCTGTAAAATGCCGGGAGCGACCCAGCCGCAAACGCCAGGGCATGAGCAGCCAGCTCCCGTCGCCCCCAGAAGCCCGTCCAACCGCTGATTTCCTTGCATTAACGGCTTTCCACCATGATGCTTGGGACCATGAAAATCCTACTCGCCATCCTGGTTGTCCAGGCGCCAACTCAGGTCCTTGAGCGCCAAACAGGTGGACTATGGGGCCCGAAAGAGCCACAATGAGAACGTTCATACAATTGTTGCTGTGACAGAATTCGACGGGGATTTTACCAATGATTGCAGACAAGTATTTTATGTTCCTGCGCCAACTTGGCCGGACTCAAACCACGCTCAACCAGCTACAGAAGCTTGTCCCTTCGCTTCCGTCGTCAGACCAAGAGGTCGACGCGCTCATTGACTATCTGGCACAGCGCAGTGCTCCAGAACACTACGGTCACATGATGCTCCTTCTTCTTCTCGCTGGTAAACCGCTGAAGTTGCGATGGCTCCGTGGAGACCGCCAGCGCCTGTTGAAACAGACCAACGCCATCATTCCCTGCTACTCGAGGGTCCCGGAAGACACCCACGATGCCATTCTTGAAATCGCCAATCAGCCGGATATCAACCCAGTACGCCGAGCCAACTTGCTCTATCTTGCAGCCACCAGGGCAAAGGACTCAAAACGCCAGGACCGCCTGGAGGAGATCACGAAGTACGCTCGAATGTTGCCCCGCAGCCTCAGAGACATTCATGGAATTCGGGCCACTGGAGCCCTTTTCAAGTTCCTGGAACTTGGTGAAGAGCTGGGGCAGTTGGTCGAAGAGAAGACTGAAGTGGATGAGCAATCCCGGACACTTCTTCTCGAACAGATGGATGGCCTGATTCTCTTTTGGAACACGCTACTGATCAAACCGGCAAGCGAGTGGCTGCCGAAATCCGAGAAAGACCTGGTGGTTGCGGGCAAGCCTCTTCCAGTTGTTCGCTCCAAGCCCAAACCGAAGCGAAACGCGCCTTGTCCCTGCGAAAGCGGTGAGAAATACAAGCACTGCTGCCTTGGAAAAACCCAGGAGGAATTGGACCGAATGGCTCAGCAGAGGGGTGAGGATCCATTGGAAAGGCCTTATGACCAGTCGAAAGTCGAGAAGCCGCTGGATGTGCAAAACGTTTCCATCACGACCCTGGCGCAACTGGATTTCAAATCTCTGCCCGCTAATCTCACAAAGCCCGTCATCAAAAGACTCAGCGAGTATCGGGAGATCCCGTCGATGCTCCGTTTCTGGAGGGAGTTGGGGGTCAACAACGAAACCCAAGACCTGTACGTTGAAGGACTGGTTCGAGCGGCGAAGGGGTGTTGATTCTCACGAAATCCTGAT
>CALFHQ010000126.1 GCA_937876385.1 uncultured Pseudomonadota bacterium | reverse complement strand
CAGGAGGAAACGCCATCTTGATTGCCCTCAGTCGTTCGGCCGGGAGGTGGGGAATCGTAGAGCCCGTCGTATGGCCTTTTAGGCGGCCGGTGACAGAATAGTATCGCAAGGAGCAGAGCATGAACTCAGGTTCATCGTCCTCCTGGAGTCGGCGCAGCCGATGGACAGCCTTCTGGTAGCATGCCCCAGGGATCTCACCTCGCCAAAGCGCCGACTTGCCCACATGTCGCCCTTCGCATGCGACGATGTCATTCCTGCGGAGTTCAAGCTTCTCCACGTCCTGAGAGGTGAAGCCCATCTCTGCCACATCCGAAAGATCTAGCCGATTCCAGTCGATGTTTGCGTTGCGAACATACGGCCGGAGTTCTCCTTCCGATTGGTTCTTTTTTGAGAGCATCTTGCCGAGTTGAACCTCGTAACGCGCTTCGACAGGAAGCACAGCCCACCCTTGCGGCCGAAGGCCAACTGCGCTGTTGACCAACGGGGACCCGCGTGTACCCCTCTCAAGGAGATGTACCAAAGTCGAATCTCGGAGCCGCCCAAGTGATTCGTGTGCATCTGAAATCGTCTGAAGAACCCGTTCGGCGGCCCAAAAACCAAGCACCAGCCTCCGCTGCTCCTCAAGCGGCGGAAGATTGAATTCGTACCATGCAAGGTCCGAGTAGTTGACATATGGGTTCACAGAGCCCTTCGACTGCTTGAACGAGTGTTCGTGAAAGGCCTCTGCTGTCATGATGAACGGCAACAACTCAGGCAGAAGCACCGCAGGATTCATACTCTCCAGAACAAAGGTGGTGTTTGCACAAATACCCTCAAAATCAGCCAATGCTATCTTCCTCAGGTAGGTACGCCGCGATCCATAGAGGACTTGACCCGGGCAAAATCGCATATGGAACGCTGGCCCGAGGTAGTTGTCGTTGATCTCTCCCCACCGGCGAATCCGTAGGTCGTCGGTGTCCATGTGCTCGCCCGCCACATACCTTTCCAGACCAGAGTCCTCGGGTGAGACCTTGTCCTTGACCTGACGAACCACGTCACCGAACTTCATCCGCCTCCATTCTGGCCGTAGTTCACCCACGGGACACCTCCCCAGGCAGGACCCCGTCCAAGGTTTCGACAAGCTCGTCCATCTGCTGCCAGAACGAATGCACATCCTGTTCCCATTCAGCCCAGACCTCCGTCAACGTCCTCTCGTCACGAAAATCGGTCGCCTCCACCGTTCCCCGTTTCACGTAGAGCGGAATGGACAACCTGTAGTCTCGTGTGGCCACCTCGTCCAGAGTGACAACCTTGGCGAAGCTGGCCTCATCTTCGAAGGCTCGATAGGCTGATCGGATGCGTTGCTGGTGCTCTGCCTTCAGGAAGCTCA
>CALFHQ010000125.1 GCA_937876385.1 uncultured Pseudomonadota bacterium | reverse complement strand
GATGTGCGCGCCCCCGGCCCAGACCGTGGTCTGCACGATGTCTTGTCTCAACTCTTTGGCCGTCTGTTTCAACGACTTCATCTCTTTTGCACTCAGTGCCATATCGTTCCTCCGGATGCCCGTTTGCGGCTATCGATTCTTCTTCACGACCTGGAAAGCCTCGTCAGCGATTTCCAGAGTTCTTTTGATGTCTTCCGATGTGTGCGCCACGCTAAGGAACCAGTTGTGGTGCGATGTGAAATAGGCACCACGAAGGGTGCACTCGGCGCACCAATCCTGGTGCAATGTGAACGTCTCGTCGTCGACGAGACGAAGGAACGGCATGGAGTGTACCCCGCTGACTTTCAGGGTAAATCCGTAACTCCTTGCCAAGTCCGCAAGGCCATCGGTGAGTTCCTTGCCTCTCGCTTGCATCACTTTGGGGCCATTAACCCTCTCGAGCTCTTTCATGGTTGCCAGCGCCCCGGCCATGGGACCGGCTGTAAACCAGTAACTCCCGGTGTAGAAGACCTTGGAGGCCGCATTCTTAAGGGATTCAACTCCCACCAACGCCGAGATGGGGTGTCCGTTGCTGATGGCCTTGCAGAAACACACCAGGTCCGGTTGGAAGCCGAAGTAGGCGTGGGAGCCCCGAATGTCCAACCGGAACCCACACCGCACGTCGTCAACGACCAGGACAATCCCCTCTCGATTGCATATTTCCTGGACCGATTTCCAATAGCCCGGCGCCGGAAGCTCGCTGTCCTGGAAGGTGGGGTGATGGTATGGAGTGGCGATGAAGGCCGCAATCTCCCCCTTGTGATCAGAGACGAGCTGTTTGAACCCTTCTGGATCGTTCCACTGCACCGTCAGGTTGTTGCTGGTGTCGGCCTGGGTCACGCCGGGGTGGTCGTCGGTCTGGGTCCAGGGAGCCACGCCGTGGTATCCCCCAGCCACCCGCACAATTCGGTCCCGCCCCGTCGCTGCCCGAGCCACCATCAGAGCGTAAGTGGTGACGTCGTTGCCGTTCTTGGCGAAGTAAGACCAGGCCCCCCCCTGGACCAGGTCCGAGAGGTATTCGGCCAACTCCACCATCACCTTCGCGGGCGCTGAGGTGCAGTCGGCCTGGGAAACCTGCTCTCGAACGACTCGGTCAACGGGCTCGTAGCCGTACCCCAGAACCATGGGTCCGTAGGCACACATGTAGTCGATAAACTCGTTGCCGTCGACGTCCCAGAAGTGGGCCTTCTTCGCTCGCTCCACATAGAAGGGATAGGCCGACGTCGGAATCAGCGGAGCTGGACTGAAGTGCCCGTAAATTCCGCAGGGGATGACCTTGGCAGCTCTGGCAAAGAGCTTCTGGGAGTTCTCGTATCGATAAGTCTTCATGGATGTCTCCTCAAGCCAGGTAGTGCTCGACCCGGTCCAACACCAGGCTGAGGTTGTCCAACATGGAAGTCTGCCCTGAAATCCGAACGTCCCCCGCTGCGATGGCGGTGAAGGGGTCCACTTGCCCGGACAAGAAGCGATTGGCGGTGACCACGTCCTTCATGTGCATGCGAGCCGACGGGGATGCATGGGCACCGGGATGGGCGGTGAGGACACCGCCCAGAGATTCCAGATGAACCCGAGGGCCGTCTGTGCCCACTTCCAACTGCACCACGCCGTCACGAATTCGGGCGGCGGATTTCTGTGATTTGCTGTCCCAGCGAGACAGAACCGCCGATGCCCGAGCGGCCGTCATCAACGTGAGCAACGTATTCAGTTCCAAATATTCGGGATCCTGCAGCAACTCGGGGGTGGGCTTCAGGTAGTACTCCAACCGGTCGGTGATTTTTGGAAAGTGCTTATGCAAGAAGAGCACACTAGCAATCCCTCTCAAAACGATCGGAGGAACCGCCCCCCCGTCTATCATCCGGTTCAAGTGCGCAGATGAAACAAACCCGAGGATGATACTTGACCGGAGATGAACTCCCGGTGTGACCACGCAGACCCCGTCTCTGAATCGTACCTGAACCGCTGGTCCGCCCGGCACAACGAACAAGATGGAACGCTTCCAGCCGGACACGATGTCTCTCGAAACCGGATCCAGGGCCACCAAGTCCATCAAGTTGGGCAGGACAGCATGAAGATTGAGGTACGCCTTCACTCGCTGATCAACCATCAGAAACCTCCTCAAACGGCAGACTCAAAACGGGTTTTGCACGGCATTTCCGTAGGTAGAGAATTACAGACAACCGGGGGGTGGTTGTCAAAGGAAATCTGTTGAACCAAGAACGCCCCTCACATCCCGGCTCCCCACTTCGACGCCCACATCTGGAAAGAGACCAACCGCCAGATTCTCGACGCGTCCAGGTTTGCGTTGGACAAGAACGACCGTTTTGCCGAGTCCACCGCCTTCCAGTTGAATATGCCTTCGTTGCGGATTCGAGCCGGGGCCAGGCTCTCTTCAAGCAAATCGCGAAGCTCGTTGTGCAGCCACTCTCGCATTGGAGGGGTGAAGCCGGCCTTCGGTCGCTCCACGAGATCTCTGGGCACATGTCGATGAACCAACTCCCGCAGGAGCCATTTCCCGGAACCGTCCTTGACCTTGAGGGCGTTAGGCAACCGGGCAGCAAACTCGATAATCCGGTGGTCTAAGAGCGGCTCTCTGGATTCCAACGCCACCGCCATGCTGGCTCGGTCGACCTTCTGCAGGATGTCGTCCACCATGTAGTTCTTGTAGTCGGCGACGAGCATGAAGCGTAGAAAATCGGGGACGTCCTTCGACCACGACTCGGGAAAGAGGGGAGCGGGAGTGTGCTCCCCCTTCAGCAGAGAAGAAGCCTCCTCCATCGATATGGCGCTCATCATGGCGTCGTAGAAGACCGCATCGGCATCGCTCTGGGCCAGACGACGAACGGTCTCCAGGCGTCGATGCCAGTTTCGGGCCGGGCCCGCCGCTTCCAGCTTCGCCAGGCGGTTCATCACCCCACGAGGGAGCATCCCAAGCCCATGCCGGGCACTCCAACGAACAGCGTCGGGAAGTCGTTGGCTTACCGAATGCAGCTTCAAAGCAGTCAGGTAGCGAGAGTAGCCTGCAAAGCTCTCATCCCCGGCGTCAGCCGACAGCACCACCTTCAACTCGCTTCGGGCCAGCTTGGAAACCAGGTATGTTGGAATGGCAGACGTGTCTCCAAAGGGCTCATCGAACATCGTGGGCAGCAACTCTACGACCTCCAGGGCATCTCGAGAGGTGCACATCAACTCGGTGTGATTGGTGCCCAAGTACTGGGCTATGTCCCGAGCATAGGGAGATTCGTCGTATTCCGGCTCCTCGAAGCCGATGGTGTAGGTGGACAGGGGGGTCGAACGACTCTTTTGCAACAACGCAGCAACCGCGGTGGAGTCGTAGCCACCAGATAGAAAAACCCCCACAGGAACGTCGGCCACCATCCGATACTCGAAGGCAGACGTCAGCAGACTCTCCAGTTCCTCCAGGGCCTCCGAGGCATCCATGTCAAATTGCGGCATCCGGTACGCATCAAGGACGTCCC
>CALFHQ010000124.1 GCA_937876385.1 uncultured Pseudomonadota bacterium | reverse complement strand
GGGTTCTCTGCGTCTCCGACCTTCTGCGCCAGCGAAAGCTCCACGATGGCTCCCGTGGGGCATACCTGCCCACACAAAGTGCAGGTGGGCTCACAGTATCCGATTTTGGGAACGAGAACTGGGGTCCACATTCCTTCGAGACCCGCCTTGATGAAGGTTGGGTGAAGGGCGTTGTTGGGGCAGACACGCATGCACTGGCCGCAGCGGATGCAGCGGGCCAGGAAGTCCTCCTCGGGGAGGGCGCCGGGTGGGCGAATGCGACTGGGCACCGGGCGATCGGGGGCGGTGACACCGGTGCGCATGGCGGGAACCGCGACAAAGCCGCCGGCCGCGGCCATGAGCAGTTGTCGGCGATTCAGATGGGGGCCGGAAACCGGGGCTGGATTGTCGGGTTGCGCTTTACGGCTGGGGAAAAACTTGAAGGAGAGGGAACCTTCGGGGCATGCTGCCTGGCAGTTCAAGCAGAGATGGCATTCTTCCTGATGCCAGACTTCTCCCGGTTCGGGGTTGTCCCCTCCCTGGCAGGAGAGCTTGCACTGCTTGCAGTGAGTGCAGCTTGCGGCGTCCTTCTGGAGTCCGAAGATGGAGAAGCGGGAGAGGAGTCCAAGGAGAGCGCCGAGGGGGCAGATTCCCCGGCACCAGAATCGTGTAATCAAGCGGTTGGCAGCGAGGACTACGAGGAAGATGGAACCCAGGAAGAGCACCGACTGGTAGGTGGCCTTTCTGAAGGGGAGGGCGACCCAGGCCAGTGCGTTGTACAGCACGTCGGCCATCCAACTTGTGGGGGGCAGTCCCCAGGAGTGGACCCAATCTCGGGCGGACTGCGCCCCTTCGTGGAGCACTGGAATGACCACGGTGCCGATGGAGCGGGCAAAGAAGCAGAGGGGGTCGAACCATCCAGCCAGGGCCGAGCCGGCGACGGCCGCTGCGAGGACGCCGATGAGGATGCCGAATTTCACCTTCTGGTAAGGGCGATAGGCGTTGGAGCGAACACGGGCACCTCCGCGTCTGGAGGGGCGCTTGGATTGCCACTCAGAGAGCCAGTGGTTGAGGGTTCCCAGGGGGCACATCCAACCGCAGAAGAAGCGTCCAAACAAAATGGTTGGAACAACGATGGCCAGTGCCCAAAGAAGTCCTCGGTAGAGGGTTCCGCTGGACAAAATCGTGACCAATGCTGCCAGGGGATCTATCTCGAGAAGCCACGAGACGGGGTAGGGGAGCTCGATAACGCCGGCATTTTCCGGGGACAAAGAGACCTCGAAGGTGGTCTTCAAGATCAGGAAGAAGAAGAGCACGAAAAACAGGACTTGGGAAATGCGTCGAAGGTTTCGGACCGTCTTGATGGTCATGCCGTCACCTCCACGTACCCTGCCGCTTCGTAGTCCATTGTGCCCAACCCCGCCTTCTCTCCGGCGACGATGTGGCCGACCTCTTCGGCCTTCAGCCCCAGGAATTGGCAGGCTCTAGCGTCACCTGCGACGATGTCGGTTGCGCAAAGCACCGTTTCCGGGGTTTCCACGTCGGCGAGATCTCCCCCCTGTGGACCGTTGCGCATGAGGACTCGAGTGGCGTCGATGACTGTGAGGGTGGGGACCGCGAAGGTCGCCAGATCAACAATGGATTGCTCGATTTGCTGGTGCATCTTGTTGCGCCGTCCCCCTACGATTCCGTAGAGGTTCTTCATTCCAATGGTGCAGGTTGCCAGCGAGTGGTGCTTGACCACCGGCATGTTGATGAGTTTGTCGGCGTTGAGAAGGGGCTTCATTACGGGCCACACGGTGACGAACTCGCCATCAATGGCCACCTCCTGGTAGGTGTTGTCCTCCATGAGAGTGACGGTGGCACCGGCGGCTTCGGCCGCTTCTTTGATGCCGGAACGAATGAACGTCCGGCGTGGGTCGTTGCAGGTGACGTCGCTCACCACGACTTCACCGGCGCCGGCTTCCAGGCAGAGGCGAGTCATTTCAGCCACGAGCGCTGGATGGGTGTTGGCAGCTTGTTCTGGAGTCCTGTCCCAGGCCACGTTGGGTTTGATGAGGACTTTGTCTCCCGTTTGGATGAATCGGGAGATTCCGCCGATGGCGGTGAGGGCTGCGTTGAGCGCCTTAACAGGGTCAGGGTGCTTGCACGCTGTGACTTTGGGGAGGTCAGGATTGTCTTCGACGACGAAATCCTTCCCCGAGAATCGGATGGTGGGGCTGTCGTGTTTCCCGCGATTGTGGAGGAAGGCTCCGGCTCCCGTGGAAGCGATGATGAGGCCTGTGGTTCCTGACACCCGCTTGATGAAGTCCCTTCGGTCCATGCTTTCCTCATTGCAGCGAGGCCGGGTTGCTATTGCTCCCGGCGCCTCGATTCATTTTCGGTACCAGAGGTTATCAGGGATTCCCGGGGAGGTGCAATGGAAGTTGCTTCGAGTGCAGATTCTTTCGTATACTGCGCCACAATGACTGGAGGATGTGATGAACCGATTGATCGCTTTGGCTGTGCTTTCCTGTTGGATCTTGTTCGTGGGTTGCAGCGCCGACTCCTCTTCTACGGGGGATGCGGACCTGGTTGGGGATGTTGCAGATGTCATCGGCGATGCGGTTGGTGACCCGGGAGACGCCCTGTCCGACGCTGACCTTGAACCGCTGGAATTCGACAGTGAAACCGCCCTGGCTTTGGAGCGTTTCCTCGATGAACTGACCATTTTCTGGCCTGTCCCCGGGGCTTCATTGACGGTACGTGCCCTCGATGGCGCTTTGCACGAGGCGGTTGTTGGAGAGGCGAGTCTGCAGGATTCCATTCCCATGACCATTGACGCTCGCTTTCGGGTCGGGAGCAACACCAAGATGATGATTGCTGCGGTGCTCATGCAGTTGGTAGATGAGGGAGCGTTGGCCCTGGAAGATGACTTGACGATGTACCTTCCTGACTAGGAGGAGTGGGCTGGCATTACAGTCGAGAATCTCGTCGCCATGAACAGCGGTATTCCCGATTTTTTGAGCAACCAGACGGTGACGGGGACGATGCTGCTGGATCGTGGGGCGTATTGGACTCCAGAGGAGATCCTGGCCGAAGTATACAAAGAGGACTTGCTCTA
>CALFHQ010000123.1 GCA_937876385.1 uncultured Pseudomonadota bacterium | reverse complement strand
CCCCGGCCTTGACTGGGATCTCCTTGGTATGCTTGCCCAGCGACGAGAAGCGTTCACTCGCCTCTGAATACTCGTCCCGGTTCATGTTGGCCAACACGAACCCCACCGCTGCCGCAACCATCATCACAATACCGACAACCTTCTTCGTGCGTCTCGACATGGTCCCTCCCGGTTGAGTCGTCATTTTGAGCGAGGATTGCCCCCGCGTCAATTGGAGGATTGGGGGAGGACACTGGGTGGCCGAGGTTCACCACTCGGGGTGCGAGGTGCTCTCCACAGAGCACAGAGTTCAGAAACCAAACCGGTCCATGAACTCCTTCTGGAAATCCCTGAATGCAGTGGCAATCATGGCATCATAGACCTCGTCGGTGGAAGGCCCCATGTCCAAACCGCCGTATAGTGGCTTCTTGTAAGAGACTTCGAAGTGATCTGCCGGGTTTGTAGAGAACTCGAACGCATACGGCCGTCCTTCCCCATCAGGGACCACCAAATTGAAGGTCCAGTCGAATCGAACGCCATCGAAGGTGCGACTGTAGGCCATCGGATTCGCGCCATCCGATGAGTAGGAGATTCCCGTTTTGGAGAGCTTGTAGCCAACGTGAAGATGCACCTTGTCGGTGTCCGCCTCTGCCACGGATTGAATGTCAATAATCCCCCCGGGGAACATCCGTCCGAAGGCCTCGGAAATCTCCTCCACGGCCAATTTTTCACTCTTGCCCAAATTCACCGCTCGGATGTCGGAAATTCCAGTGTCGTTAGCAACCTCGAAGGTAAGCTGCAAAGAGCGCTGACCGGTTTTCTGGATGAATCCGGAAACCGCCAACATTGTATCCAAAGCCCTGCGGTCGGCCCCCTTCTCGACAGCTCCCTCCTCGTAGGCTTCGAATGCTCGATTGGACTTCTCAGCAATGAGCTGTTCAGCCTCCTCGACATGGCGGCCTTCGGGCAATTCCCTCACATACCGGCCAAGAGCCGTCACCGATCCCAGGGAATCCGCCCAGGCGAACAACGATTCGTCCTCCCGAGTCAGAGCCTCTTCCTGGTGTCCCTTGTTTGGAGAACTCCGAAGGTACAGCCGATAGGCCTCAGGGGTGTCCTCCGCACAAGCCTCTTGGAAGAGGAGGTCATCCATCTTTCCCACGGCCACCGGTTTCCAAACAAGGGGAAACAGGTTCAAGTACCTCGCGTGGGAAACGACCGTATTGTCCTGCCAGGCTATCCCAAACATGAACGTGTCGAAGAAAAGAGCCAGCACGACAGCTCCAAAAGGAACGAACAACGCATTTCGCAAGTTCGGACTCAACGCCATGAAACCACCTCGATAGTGCATCTACTGTGTTTGTGAATACCTGCCATCGGTTATGCCGAAGGGTTCAGTGTCAGTCAAGCTCAATAGCGCCAGATTCGAGGGGTCAATCACAACCGAACATGTCAACCCAAAGGGAGTAGGCGAATCGGCCCACACCACTTCCGGAGAAGAAAATGGCTGTGTGCAGATAGTCAGCGTCGTTCCGATAGGCCTTTGTCTTGCTCTCGTCCTCGGATGCCTGGTCCAGGAAGTCCAGTACCTCTTTCCGACCTCCATTTCCAGCCTTGGCCTTGCCAAGCATGGTGCGGACATCACTGGAAGAAAACGTCCCTTCTCGCAAGACCTCACCCGCACACTGCCGGACACTGCTTCGGTAAGTCGAATCCTCCCTGAAGTCGCTGAATGTGTATGTAATCAACAACAGGGGGAACGCTACAAACAAGAAGAGGGGAAAACCAAAATCGACCGAGTCGTGAGAGGCGTCAATGGCCCGAATGGCCCTGGTCTGTTCCTCCACCGCCGCAGTAAGAGAACTGGTATCAATCTCTCCTCCACCGGCCTGAGTCCCCTGCGCTGCCCTCACCCCGCTCCCGGCCTCAACCGGTCTGTCGAGCACATCGGTGAGCCGGTCCAACCGCTTCAGGAGTTGGGACTCGAACTCTCCGCTGGGTTCGGGAATCCCATGTCCCTCAGCATCCTTCTTGTCTTGTCTCCACAGGCCCAGTCCGATGAGAATCACTGCAATCCCAAACAGGGACAGAGATACCACCGCAGGGAAGACGAATCCCGCAACCATCAGGAAGAGAAGGGACAGCGGCAAGAGCACAAATCTCACCCGTCCCCACCTCTGTTTCATGAGATTCCGCAGGGCCTCTCCCAAGGAATGGCCCTGGCCGCTGTCCGCATTCAGAGTGTGGTAGATGGTCATCACGACCCAAGCAATACCCAGCGCAGCGAGCAACTCAAAAACGACAACCAGAGCATTCATCGTCAGGCACCTCAATCTCTAGGGGTGAGCAATCTGTACCTTCCACACCGGAAAGACCTCTCCAATTCCCGACCTCTCGTCACCAAACGATTCCGGGGACATTTCCGACGACAGACGTGTCGGCCCTCAGGTCCATGGTCCCGCGTAAGAGTTCCGGATCCGACGGCGGAATGGCCGGAACTGATTGCACGGTGGGCATCGACTTCTTTACCCATCTCACGTCGTAGCGAGGCAGCTTTGCCTCCTCTTCTTTGACCTGGATTTCCCTGGGAGGCTTGTTGTCTAAGTCGAAGATCCCCGCCTTGGGGTTCTTGCTCACCCGCCAGAATCCGCGTCCGCCCCCCCG
>CALFHQ010000122.1 GCA_937876385.1 uncultured Pseudomonadota bacterium | reverse complement strand
ATTTCGTTGGCGCCGGGGTACACCGATGAGTTGCTGTCGTCACAATCTTCGTCGGCGCAGACGCCGTCGTTGTCGCCGTCGGTGCACAGACAGATTCCGATGTCGGCGATGCCCGAGAAGATGGGACCCTTGCAGGATTCCCCAGAGCTGCACGGATAGTTGTCTACGCACATCTGGATGCACAGGGCGTTTCCGCCGTCACTGATGCAGATGAGGCCGTCCGCACAAGCCAGGGAGTCAGTGAGGTTGGGGTCGCACGCCCCCCCTGCACCAATGCCGCTTGAGTCGTAGCAGTTGGTGACTCCATCGCCGGCGGGGTAACAGGCGGTGCCCGGAGCACAATCTCCGCCGGCAATGTCGCAGTTGTCTGCGGGCATGCAGGTGTACAGCTCTGACTCGCACTTGTCGTAGACGCACTGACTGTATTGGTCGTCAGGGAGACCATCGCACTGGTCACTCATGCAGGCAAACAGCGCATCCAACTGGGCTTGCGCCTGGCTGGTAGCTGTACCGTAGCAGTCATAGGGACATTGCTGATCGCTGGGATTGCAGTCGACCATGCAGTAGTAGGTGTCTTCGCAGTTGAGGTTCCCCGTACTCGTCGGCATGCAGGTGTCGATTTCATTGGAGCAGTTGTTCTGGAGGCAGGTTTGGAACTGGCTGTCCGAGACCGATTCACAGTAGTTGCTCATGCACGAGAAGAGGGAGTCAAGCTGAGAGGTTGCCAGGGAGGTCCCGCCGGCGTAACACTCTGCCTGGCAGCCGACATCGGTTGCCGGGCAATCGACCATGCACATGTAGATTGCTTCACAATCCAAGGTCTTGCAGACATCGTTGTTGCAGGTGCCGTTGGCCTGGCAGGCTCCGTCGCACATGCAAAGGTCCAGGAGAGAGTTGCAGTTTGGTGGTGTGCCCCCGGTGATGCCGGTAATCCATGAACTGTAAACATCCACCCGGGTCTGGAGGGAGGTTCCCTGACACGGGTCGTAACCCGTTCCAGCCACGCTGGAGTTCACCCCGACGACTTTGTTGGTACCTGAGATGTTGCCGATGCCGGGTCCTCCCGAGTCACCAAAGCAGATTCCAGAACCATCAAATTGGCTGTAGTAGTAGTTTGAACCCACGGATTCAACCGGCATGTAGGTCGAGCGCTTGAGCCCCGAGCCTTCCTGCGCCGTTCCGCTGGTGACTCCAAATCCAACGTAGAATAGCTCGGAGCCGACCCAACTGGCACCCATGTAGGAGGTGTTGATGGGAAGAGTCGAAACACCTGTGATGGGTTGGGCCAGGTGTACCAGTCCGATGTCTGCCTCGGTGTAGGCGTCGTTGGGGTCGTAGTTCGGATGGATGTAGAACATGTCCACATCGTACAGCGTGCCGTTGGTGGGGTTGCCCTGGTAGTCAGGACGGGCGTCGTTGCCCACCATGAAGTACACGATGTCTGGATCCATGGACATTCCTTCTTGTTCTGTCAGGCAATGAGCCGCTGTGAGGATCCACTGGGGGGCGATGAGGGTCGCAGTACAAAATTCCCCCTGATAGCCGTAGCCGGGGTACCACAAAGTCAACGCTCCAACGGCCGGCCATCCGGTTTCGGTGTCGCCGTTGATGATGGCGGATTGACTTGATTCAAGGTTCGATTCCGGAGTGGCTGCCTCGTCACATCCGACAAAAAAAACGGCAACGAGCAGTCCCAGCAACCAGCGCATACGCATCTCAACCTCCAAATGTGTGGGGAACATTATCGGCAGGTCAGTCTGGTTTTGCAAGTTTGGAACTGATGGCTTTGCTTACTCAGTGGGGCAGGCGCCCCATGCCCCCGTCTCGCCCATGCAAAGGCAACGGGGGACGCCCAGGGTGGCCAGCACTTCTTCGACCTTGTTGACGTCGTCTTCCATGGCGATAGACGCATAGAACTTCAACTCGGCGCCGGCGTCTGCCGTGGCTTCCGGGTCACAGAAGTAGACTTTGGACGGGCGGGTGAGGTCGTACACGGCGGTGAAGCAAAGCTTCAGGGGATTGCTGGCTTCGTCGGTGTCGAGGTCGGCCATGGTGACATACAGTTCGCCGGGGGTCTGGTCGGAGAGGGTGTAGTAGCCGTTTTCGTCGATCTTGTCGAATACCCCCATGGCCATGTTGATGGTGGTGGCTCGCAACTCGACATCCTGGTTTGTGGAGGGGGAGTACGAGTCGATGCTCAGGCGGTCCTGAAAAGCCTGGAACTTCTTCGAGGCGTTGGAACCCCAACCATAAAGAGGAACGACATCATCGCCGCCGGTGAGATTCCAGAAGTTGACTCCACCCACGGCTGTTTCGACGTTGAGGGGGTTGATTTCTCCCTTGAAACGAGCCTGGAGGTAGAGCCCTTCGGTGCCGTCGAAGAAGCCCTCCGGGGGCTCGCACACTGGGGGAACTTCGGTAACGCCGTTGATGACGATGTCCAGCATGCTGTTCTGGAAGCTGTCGGACTGCTCGGGAAGGTAGTTGTGCATGTGAGAGAAAGTCACGCCGCTTTCCTTGTGGTAGTACGTGCCGGCTTGGTAACCGAAGTTGAGGCCGCCGTGTCCCATGACGTCGCCGAACAGGGTGGGGCGAACCTGGAGTCCCAATCCGTACTGCACCGGCCCCCCCAGGAGGGTGATCTCTTCAGTGTGCTCCATCTCTGCCTGGGTTTCAGGAGAGAGCAGCTCTCCGTGGAGGAGAGTTCGCATGAACTTTTCCATGTCCGGGGTGGACGAAATCAATGCCCCGGCAGACCAGGTGATGGAGGGGTGGAACAGGTAGGAGCAATCGACGATGGAGCCTTCGTAGACGTTCTCTTCCGGGATGAACGCGATGACTGAGGGGGGGACTCCGAAAATCTGTCCCACCAGGTTCAAGTCCATATAGCCGTGGGCCACGTTGTCGTAAACTTCCCCGGTTACGTCCAGGAAGGTCTCGTCCAGTTGCAGGGGCTCAAAGAGTCGAGACGCCAGCTCGTCTTGCACCGTGTTTCCGGTGACCTGCTCGATAATCATGCCCAGCAGAAGGTAGTTGCTGTTGTTGTATTGGCCTGCTTCTCCGGGGACGAACTGCAGGGGTTCGTCCTTCACAAAGGCGAGGATCTCGTCGGGAGTCATGGCAACACCTGGGTTCTCAATGGTGCCCATCATGAACTCGGTGGAGCCCAGGTAGTCGGGGATGCCGCTTCGCATGTTCAAGAGCTGACGGATGGTGATGTCGGCCCAGGCGGTGTACTCGGGGAAGTAGTCGGACAGCGGATCTTCGAGACCCAAGACCTCTTCGTCCACCAACTGCAAAACCACCGTGGCAACGAAGGGTTTCGTGTTGGAACCCACCCGAAAGCCCGTATCAATCCCCATCGGGGTGCCTTCTTGAAGATTCGAAACGCCTGCTGCTCCTTCCCAGTGCTGCCCTTCATCTGTAGTAATAGAGACGGCGATGCCGGGGTCGGCGGAAAAGAGCACATGCTCATCGATGAGGGCCTGCAGGGCTCCCTGTCGCAGCTCGTCGAAGGGTTCAAATTGCTCGTTTGGGAGGACATCATCCACGACATCGTCTTCCACGGTTCCATCTTCCCCGGAAACGTCCTGGGATTGGACGTCCGAGGCTACAGTGTCGGTGACTTCGTTGGAGTCTCCTCCAGAACAAGCCAAGAAGGCGACGGACAGCAGGAATGCAGCAGAAAACAACCAGACTCTCTTCATGCGGGGACCCTCCAGAGTTAGAAATCGAACGGACTGTCTGTTTGGAACACCGATGCACACAAGCACGGCGAAGTGCAAAACGAAAGCCCGCACGATGGTACGCAGGCGGCATGGTCAGAGCAAGAAAATTGGGGTGGTGCGCTACGACTCTAACCAATTGTTGCTTGAGAAAGTGTTGTTTGAGGACGTTCGTTCTCAGGCTGGAACGAGGAATCAATAGGACCAGGTCGTCACGGCGCGCCCCACCGAGCACATCACATCAAGAAGTACTCGGAAACATAGGGGGAGAGATGGCGCATGAGCCCTACGTAGACCTCGAGAACGAGCCCCGCAATGCCCCAGGCTGGTACAAGAGTCCATAGGGTGTAACCTCTTGGAAACATTCTATATTTGGACTTGGCGTAGTAGTCCCAGGGGTAGAAACCGAGGGTTTTGTCCAGGAAGAACCCCCAGGCGACCTCCATGAACGAAATGCCCACGGCGTAGATAAGGTAGCGCAGGACAATGTGCACCCCAGAGAGATAGGGCAAGCCGGCCTCATAGAGGAAGAGGATTCCAAAGCCATGGAGGGGAATCATGTAGGCGCTGACGAATCCCTCCAGGTACTTCTTTGGAACCCGCCGATTCACCTTGAAACCCAGGAACCCGTCGATTCCGTGAATCGCCGTCAAGGTCTCCATGGTCAACCCGAACAGCATATACATCGTGAAACGGAACGTCCCCTCGATGAAAGTCTCCATTGCCCCCTCCCGGTCCTATCTGTGAACTTCCAAGTAAACGGGGTCTACAGCATCTTCGGCCTCGGGTCCTTTTGCCCCGACACACGGGGAAGGAACCAATCATACAGCCAACAGGGGAGGTGTCGGTTGAACCAGGTCAGGATCTTCATGGGCCACGGGTAGAGATAGCGAGCTTTGCGCTTCATGATGGCTTTGGCGATGAGATGCGACGACTTTCGCACCGGCACCATGAAGGGCATATCAAAGTCGTCATGCGCCGTCATGGGGGTCTTCACAAAACCCGGATGGATGCTCAACGCTGCCACATTGTGCTTCTTCAAATCCACTCGAAGGGACTCCATGAAGACCATCTGCTGAGACTTCGTGGAGCTGTATGAGGCCGCATTGGGAAGCCCCCGAAAGCCCGCCAGGCTGGATACTCCCACGAGGATCCCCGACCTGCGCTCCACCATGTCGTGAATGAAGGGCACCAACGTGTTGGCCAATCCCATGACGTTGATTTCCACGGTCTTGCGATGAATCTCCAGGTCGAAGTGCTCTGCGGGATTCAATCCGCCCACCCCGGCATTGGCGATGATGATATCGGCCTGGCCAAAACGCTCCAGAACGGCATCCCGAATTTCAGCCATGCGATGGGCGTCGGTGACGTCCGCCGGCATCACCAGCACTTCCGCCCCCAAGGCCTCACAACGCTCCCTGACTTCCTTCAGCTTTTCTTCACGCCGAGCCGTCAGGCACAGCTTTGCCCCAAAACCGGCGAGGACCTCGGCGAGGTCTGCTCCAATGCCCGATGACGCACCGGTGATAACCACACTCTTCCCCTGGTAGAACTCCTTCAACCCCATGTCGCTTCCCCCCCCTCGCTGGTGTGGGACTGGCTTCTGCTTTCTCGCCGTTTGAATCTCGATGAACCGCACCACCTTCTTCATTGGAACAGGGGAGGTAGGCTGCGTCAACACAATTCGCCGCGCCGCGTCGCACCGCGTCCAATCGTGGAATCCCCCTCTCGACTGTGATAGAAGAAGCATTGGGAAACGGGAGGATTTCTTATGTTGAAGACGTGGTTGCCAATCCTGATTCTGTTCCTTCTTCTTGTGGCTCTCGGGTGCAAGCGAAACAGTTCCACCCCGGAACTGGATGCTGCCGGCGTCCAGGTGAAGAAAGCCCAAGTCGTGCCGAAGAAGCCAGTCGAAGCTGCTCCCGATTGTCCCACGATATGCGCCCATGTCGTGGATCTCGTCCGGGATGGAATGGACGAGGCCGGTCGACAGGAGTTGGACAAGCTGAGACCCACCGTCACGGGGATGTGCGTTCGAAATTGCCACGATACGCTGGACGATGAGGGGAGGCGATGCGTCGCCAAAGCTTCCAACGAAGACGACATCAAGCACTGCAAAATTGAGGCTGAAGGGCGCAACCCGAAAGGGGAAACCCAGGAGCCCAAAGCCGAGTAACCGAACCCTTTTCTGACTTTGGAGGGAATTGACCGATGACAAACTGGCTGACTCGAGAAATGAAGGACAATGTGGCCGTGGTTACCATGGGCCGAGACAAGGACAACCGGTTCTCTGGACCCTTCGTCGATGCCCTGCGAAAAGAGCTGGCCGAATTGGCCCAGGACGACACCGTGCGAGCCGTGGTCATTACCGGCAACGACAAGTTCTTCTCAAATGGATTGGACCTTGACTGGATGAAGACCCAGGGACCCCGAGAGCTCTTCGGCTTCTTGATGAACATCTCCGGATTTCTCAAGGACACGGTCCTCTTCCCCAAACCCCTCATCGGTGCCATCAGCGGCCACGCCTTTGGAATGGGAGCCATCTGGTCTTCGGGGTTTGATTATCGCTATGTCCGCCTGGACAGAGGGTGGGTGTGCTTTCCGGAGATGGACATCAACATCCCGTTTTCCCCGGGCATGATCGCCATCTGTGAGCACGGACTTGGTAAACCAGTGTTTCGAACCATGGGATTCTCTTCCACAAGATACGCTGGGGCCGAAGCCGTTGACGTGGGTTGGGCTCATGGCGCCGTGGAAGCGGACAAGCTGCTCCCCACGGCCCTCGAAACCGCTTCCAAGATGGCAAAGAAGGGTGCTGATGCGTTCCGGCTGACCAAGGAGTTCTGGGCTGCCGATGTGGTGAACATCATGGAAACTCGAGATGCAGACGCCTACAAGCGCATCCCGCTGAAGCTCTGATCTACTCGTCTTCGTTGTTCACGAAGATCCCACCCCCCAGTTCCGCCTGGCATTCAAAGCCTGGAGAGGCGGTGCCCCTCCCGTAGCGCTGGAACGTTGCCAGCTTCCCGTCGCAATCCATGTCGCACAGCGCCGTCGCCGTGAACTCCGCCTCGGCCAAGGTCTTCCCGTTGCTTTCAAAGGAATAGACGCAGTAGTGGGGCTCCATTATCTGGAACCGCAAGGCGTTCCAGGTTGAAGCATTCCAGTCGTCGGGGGTACTGTCGCAGCGACCATCGCCGTCCTGGTCTGGCCCTCCGAGGCTTCCGCAGCAGGTTCCATAGGGCGTGCGATCCACCGTCGCCGGGAACTGGCATTCAATGCGCTTTCCCGTGTACTGCTCCACCATCGGTGTCGAGTAGTACTCCGCGGCCCCCTTTGCAATCTTGTCCAGGGTGTCAATGGCCTCGGTCTTGGCCGCGGCACCGCTTCCAGGAAGCCAGCCAGGCCCTCCCTTGGTCTCAACCGACTTCTTCTGGATGCCGAAGCCATCCGCCAGCAGAGTCCCCAGGATGGGCAATACGTCCTTGCGGAAGTTCTCTCCCTTCGCCACCAGCGACACTTCACTGTGGCCCACAGAATCGTCCAGGGACATCTTAATGGAAAGGAAATCGAAAGCTTCCAGAAGAGCCTTCAACCCTTCCGGTCGCTTTGGAATCGTCGCCGACAGATCCTCTACGATGGCCTGGATATCAATGAACCCGGCGCCGACGTTGTCGTCGTCGAACAGCCCACCGGCAATCTCTTTGGCTCGTTTCGAATCTCCGAACTCCCCCTTCTTCTCGGCCATCTGCCGAAGGATCCGGGTGTCTCCGGCCACCCACACCCGAGATGGCGTGATCCACATTCCCACCGGCGTATCCAGTCCAGCCTTGTACGTGTACAACGTCCCATCCCCCAGCACTTCCTTCTCGGGGTCACGCAACAACCCCTTGCTCAACTTCAAGAGGACCTCCTCGGCCATCGGGGAGTCGTTGAGCCCCGCAAAAACCACCATGCCCTCCAGAGAGCGGAAGAGATCGGGCTCTATCGCTCCGGCAAAGAACCCTAGCTCTCCGCTCAGAAGGTCCCGGAGGTTCTTCCCTTCCGGCAAGCCGATTTCCGGTCCCACGCCGGACAGCAGTTTGTAGATTTGATGATGCTCCTTTGCACCGTCTGGAATGGAGCTGTTCAACTCCCGCTGCAGCTTCTCCAGATCAAGCTTCACGTGGAAACCCATGGTGAGGTTCCCGGGAAGATCCTCCAGCACAGACACGTCCCGTTCTCCAAAGGCGATGGAATCGGCCCCGCTGAACAAGGTGTTGGAGCGAAGAACCAGAGACTTGTTCTCCAAGGCCAATTCCGCACCGACTCCCACGGCACTGGCCATGATCCAGAAGAAGAACTGTGCGCCATCGTCCTTGAACTCCAACTGTCGAGTGTCCGGCCCCGGATGAAAGAACAGCCCGGCGAGGGAGTCGTTGCTCCAGTGAACTGTCTCGTCAAAGGAGTCCACGGAGGACAGACGCTCCTTCTTCGATGTGATGCTGTCTGCAAATGCCTTGATTTCAGTGACGATCTCAGGGGTGCGGCTGATTTTGTGGTTTACGGCAAACAGCACCACGGCGCCGCCGTCCACCTCCAACAACGCTGCCTCGATTCGTTCCTTCGAGTTGTTTCCCAGGAAAGCCAGGCGATGTCCATTGGAGTCCACCTCCTCCAGAATGAGGTTCCCTGGGAACTCCACTTTCTTCAGCAGCTCTTTGAGCGAGTCAATGGCGCTCCCAGACACGGGAATATGAACCGCTGCCAGCATCGTCGCTTCTTTGGACGGAATCAGAGCAAACCCCAATGAGCCCGAAGGATCGATGCCCAGAGTCTTCAGTCCCTCAATTGTCAGAGGATTGGCTCCCAGCTTCTCCACGACCTCACCATACCGGCCGTTCTCCGTTGCCAGGGCTTCCCCGTCGAATCCAGCATCTCGACCCACTGCCAGAAGCTCTTCCACGCTTCCTGACCAGGCCAGAAAGGTCGTCTCGTCAGGAAAGACTTTCGCCATACGGCTTGCAGCGCTGCCTCCAAAGGGCCCGGCGACGAACCACCATACGGCGACTCCAGCTACCACAACTGCTGTGACGACAATCAGAGCCAGTCTACTCTTCTGGTCCAAAGCACCCATCGCTTCACCCCGCTGATTTGGTTGAGTTCCCGCATCGACGGTATCCCGCAAATCCTTGACTTGTCAACAACTGTGCGGTGTCGAGACGGTCAGGCCTTGCGGCTTTCGGCCAACGGCTCCATGGCCTCGCACAGTTTGTCGTGGAACCAGGCTTCCAGGCCATCGTGGGGCTGGGAAAGCAAGGGAAGCAGCCACTTGCGGGTGTCAGCGACGCGCTTTGTGTGCCAGGAGGCTCCGCGAAGGGTTCGACCTTCACGCAAGTCGACTATGCGAGCCAGGAACTTCACCCAGATGTAGTCCGGCATGCGACCCAGAATGTGCAGGTGTGCGTCCCCGATTCCTTCGACTTCGATGTCTCGGACTGCCGACAGTCCCTGCACCACTCGCTTCTCGTTGGAGGCCAGAGAGAGGCGCCATCGGAAGGTCTCCATGGCGAGTCGACTGTAGAAGGTGTCCCGAGTCTCGTGGACTTGACGACTGATGAAAGCAGTCCCGCCGACCACGCTTCGAGAGAGACCCTCTGCCAACAGGTCCTCCCTGGACACTCGATTTCCATCTTCTTTGATGCCTCGCTCCAGAACGTCGTGGAGCCAGACTTGGGACTCAACATGATCCGCTACTTCCAGAGTCGTCACCCAGGGGACCTGATCCAGCAGCGCCACTGCATCTTCTGCGTGGGCCCACTCCGGTCGACCGATCCCTTCCCGTTCGTGAGATAGCCACCTGTGAGCGACTCTCTTGGCCGTTTCGTTTTGCATGAGAAACCTCCGTTGTCTTTTTGCACAACGGAGCATGCCTCACGGGGTAGGACAAATAGCGTCCGAGGGGTCTTCGCCGTCCGAGTAGCCGTTCAGCGCTTCCTTTAAGTCCTGGCGAACCGCTTTGCGCAATTCCGGGGGAGCGCACACCTTCGCCCCCGCGCCCCAGGACAGAACCCAACGGCGTACTTCAAGGAGGTGATTGGTTTGAAAGCGCAGGACAGCAGAGCCATCTTCGCCCTCTTCGATGGTCTGGGTCTCATGCCACACCTGCTCTCGCACATAGGGAGCAGCAGAGGGGTCGAAATGGATCTCGACGTTGTACTCCCGGTCTCCAAAGATGATCCCGAAGTGCTTTCCCGCATAGGCCTCAAAATCGAAATCGTTGGGAATCAAGAACCGGTTGGTTGTGACCACGACGTTGGCCATTCGAGACACAGCAAATACCCGGATCTCCTTCTTGTAGTGGCAGTGACCCAGCACATACCACTGCCCCCGATGGCTTACGGCGTGGTAGGGATTCAACGTCCTGCGATAGGAGTGACTGTACCCGGGGTTCGTGTAGTCGAACTCCAGAGACAGCTCCTTTCGCAACGCCTTGAAGACTTGAGTCCAAACCTGGTGGTCCACCACCGGGGCAGGTTGCGGGAAGAAGGTGAAGCGCTCGTTGATCCACACCGGGTCCATTTGCACGTCTTCGGGGAGGGCTCGCAACAGATCCTCGAGCATGGGGTACATGCTGTCGTACACTGGGGTCCCCGAGTACTGCTTGAGCACCTCTTCGGCGATGCACACGGCGTACAGGTCCGTCTCCCGCATCACCATGGCGGGCATTTGCCAGTTTCTCTCTGTGTAGAAGAAGCCGTGTTTTCGGGAATCGTACTCAATGGGGGCACCCAGGTCGTATCGAAGGTGATCGATGTCACGCCGAATGGTCTTGTCGCTCACCTCCAGTTGCTCTGCCAGGAGGCGACTGTTGGGAAGGACGCCAAATCGAGTCCCCTCACGGATCTTTCGATCAATAAGGATCAACCTGCGCTGCTGAGGCTTGTACTTCGCCACGCCGAAACCTCCGCCAAATTCGTTACTATTAGCGATCCACAGCGACCTTATCCCACCATTTCCCCAGAAAGCAAGTGCAGACCAGATTTTGCACCTCCACGACCCAAAAATGCACGGAACCTCCCCAAAAATACCCTTGACACACAAAGCCCCCTGTTCTATAAAACCGAATCGTTGACAATCTGCGGGAGTAACTCAGTGGTAGAGTGCAACCTTGCCAAGGTTGACGTCGCG
>CALFHQ010000121.1 GCA_937876385.1 uncultured Pseudomonadota bacterium | reverse complement strand
CGAGTTCCTTCGGGTTCCTCGGCACATTCTTGCATACCGTATCGAGAAATATGGGATCGTGCGATGAACCGACCAACCTCTCCCGCACAGCACTCTCGAATCTTCGGTTGGTGGCAGCTTTTCGCCATCTGGATTCCCATCGCCGCCATCACCCTGGTGCATTACCTGAGTCCGTCGACCCTCATGTGGGCTCACGATGTGCTGCGGCGACTGTATTACATTCCCCTCATCATCGCTGCCTTTGCCGGCGGCTTGCGGGGGGGGCTTGTTGCTGCATCGGTGATGACGATTCTCTACTTGCCCCACGCCTTCATGTCGGGGGGGCACGGCCACCTCCAGCATGACCCGGGACGGGGGACGGAGAAGCTCCTTGAGGTGTTGCTCTACTTCGCTATGGGTTCCCTGGTCGGCCTCCTGGTGGACCGGCAAGATCGCCAGCGAAGGGCAGCAGAGGAGAGCGCTCGAGAGTTGGAAAGGACGCTCCTGGAGACTCGGGCCATGGAGCAGCAAGTCATCCAGGCGGGGAAGTTGGCAGCATTGGGCCAACTGACGGCTGGGGTGGCGCACGAGATTCGAAATCCCCTTCACGGCATGCGAAGCACAGCGGAAATCGTAATAAAGGCCCTCCCGGAGGGAGCTGCCGAACACCGGATGCAAACCCTCCATCTAGCCGAAATCGATCGATTGAACGGGGTGATCCACCGATTCCTTTCCTTTGCGAAGCCAGAAGAGCCCCAGCGGCGACGACTGGATCTCAGGGAGGTTCTGGAGCGGGGTCGAGAATTGGCCGACGCCCACTCTCGACAGTTGGGGATTCAATGGCAATTCCAACTCCCTGAAGCCCCGGTTTGGGTTGATGCGGACATGGATCAGGTAGCTCAAGTCGTGCTGAACCTGCTGCTCAACGCCTTTGTGGCGTTGAACTCCACGACCGACCCAACCATCGAGGTCTCGACACATGGCGGGGCAGACCTCGCAACGGTGATCCTCCGAAACAACGGGCCGGCGATTCCACCACACCTGGCGGACACCCTGTTTGAGCCCTTTGTAACCGGGCGTCCCGATGGGACCGGCCTCGGACTCTCAACGGCTGCACGCATCGTGTCGAACCATGGAGGGCACCTGAAACTCCTCGACAACCAAGAGGGGCGGGTTGCCTTCTCCTTCACCCTGCCGTTGGAGACCTAAGCCGCCCGACTCTCGGCTCTGGCCACTTCACAATAGTCTCAAATCGCCTTCACAATAGTCGTCAAAGTCCCCCCGAAACCTTCCCGTAGACGGCTGAACACTATTTCAGAAAACCCGCCTCAACCCCCCGCCTCAAGCGGGTCTCCGGACCCTCCGTTCCCTGTTATTTGCCTCCGGGATGGGCTGGCACGGGGTGTGCAACCTGTTTGGGCAACAGCAGCGGAGGCGTTCCATGTTGAAGAAAGAAGAAAGCAAGAATGGCTGGTTTGAGAAAGTTGGCGCAGTTGCGGTTGAACTGGCTCTTTGGGCCCGCAGTCGCATCCCATTGGCTTTGACCCTGGCGCTGCTTATTGCCGTGTTTTTCCTTGGGATGTGGAGTCAGTCGGGGGCAGAGCACAAGACTCACGAACACGCCACGACAAGCGCCCCACACAAAGAGAAGGCCCCCACCATATGGACATGCTCCATGCACCCGCAGATTCGGCTACCGGAACCCGGATTGTGCCCCATCTGTAACATGGAGCTGATTCCGTTAGTGACCGGGGGCACTTATGTGGGCCCCAACTCCATTTCGGTGTCCCCCGGGGACCGAGCCCTCATCGGCCTCGAAACTTCCACGGTCGAAGCTGGCCCGGTGACTCGGACCTTTCGAGTTGTTGGAGAAATCCGCCCCGACGAAACCCTTGTAGAAACAGTCAGTTCGTGGATTCCAGGGCGAGTCGAGAAGCTCCATGTAGACTTCACCGGTTACCCCATCGAACGGGGGGAGCCTCTCCTCGATTTGTACAGTCCCGACTTGATGGTGGCTCAGCAGGAGTTGTTGGTCGCCCGTCAGATGTCTGATGAGTTCGGGGCAGGCTCGGAGGAATCGGCTCGAGAGAAGCTCAGGCTCATGGGCTTGTGGCCCAAACAGATCGACGCTTTTCTCGAATCGCAAGAGCCTCAAGCCGTAGTCGCTCTGCTCAGCCCCCAGTCGGGCACGGTTCTCGACTTGCTGGTGAAGAAGGGACAATACCTCAAGGAGGGGACGCCGGTGGCTCGGGTTGCCGATCTGGGAACAGTGTGGGCGGTGCTTGACGCCTTCGACTCGGATGTCTCCTGGATCCAGGTTGGACAGGACGTCGTCGTTGAGTTCCCCGATTCCGCCATGGATTCACTTCAAGGAAAGGTGTCGTTCGTCTCTCCGGTGATGAATCGAAGAAGCCGCACAGTGGAAATCCGAGTGCCTCTGGAGAACTCGAACTCTTCCCTCCGCCCCGGCATGTTGGTTCGAGGAACGATCCTGGGAGCTCTGAGCAAAGGAGATGACGGCAAGGCGCTCCTGACGGTGCCGGTATCTGCGGTGCTGCGAACCGGCAGACGGGGGGTGGTGTACGTCGAAGAAGGAACCGGCGACAACGTCCTCTACGAGGCCAGAACGGTGAAGTTGGGGCCTCGTGCGGGCCAGAGATTCGTCATCAAGGAGGGTCTCAAGGAAGGGGAGAAGGTGGTCACCAGAGGCGCCTTCAAGTTGGACTCGGAACTTCAGATTCAAGGCAAGAAGGGGAGCATGATGTCTCTACCGGGAGAGGAGATCGCAGCGGGTCGGGTGCCCTCAGCCTTCGTGGAAGCATTGGACCCGGTATACGAGGCTTACTTCGCTATGTGGGAAGGGTTGAAAGACGACCAGACCACGGTCGCCAGGGAGTCGGCGGCCCGCCTCATCACGGCTCTCGACCATGTGAACGGAGGGCTCCTCGAAGAGGTCTTGAAGGCACATTGGGACGCTGCCCAGGTGTCCATCGAGGACGGCGCCAAGGCCATTGCCGCAGCCCAGGACATCGACACACAGCGGGAGCATTTCTACCCCCTATCAAAGGCCATGCTGGAGATGGAAAGACGCTTCGGGCATGCGGGCACTGCCACTCACTACGAGATGTTCTGCCCCATGGCCCGAGACAACCAGGGGGCCATTTGGTTGCAGCCTGATGATGAGTTGCTCAACCCCTATTTTGGAGCATCGATGCTTCATTGCGGTGAGAAGCGAGAGAGCTTCAATCCTCAGAAATCTCCTGTCCCACATCAGACTCAATCGCACTGAGGAGACCTGGCATGTTGAAAGGAATCATCAGTTTCTCGCTGAAAAACAAGCTGGTAGTGCTGGTCCTGGCGCTGGCGACGCTGGGCTTCGGGGTCGCCGTAGCGCCCTTCGACTGGGACTTGGGACCCGTTCCCCAAAGTCGCGTACCGGTGGATGCCCTCCCCGACCTGGGCGAGAACCAGCAAATCGTCTTCACCGACTGGCCCGGCCGAAGTCCCCAGGATATGGAAGACCAGGTGACCTACCCGCTTACCGTGGCCTTGATGGGAATTCCCAAGGTGAAATCGGTGCGGAGCTTCTCCTTCTTTGGCTTCTCCACGGTGTACGTAATCTTTGATGACGGAGTGGAGTTTTACTGGTCGCGCTCACGAGTCCTGGAGAAGCTCAGCTCCTTGCCTCCTCGAACCCTTCCAGAGGGGGTCGCCCCCCGCCTCGGGCCCGACGCCACCGCGATGGGTCAAGTCTTCTGGTACACTCTGGAGGGCCTCGACAGTGACGGCAAACCCGCTGGTGGCTTTGATTTGCAGACCCTCCGTTCCCTGCAGGACTTCCGAGTTCGGTACGCACTCCAGTCGGTTCCCGGGGTCGCCGAAGTCGCTTCCATCGGAGGGTTCGAGAAGGAGTATCAAGTCGATATCGATCCGGATCTGCTGCGGCACTACGACCTGTCCATCGAGGACGTCTACACTGCGCTGTCTCGAAGCAACACCGAGGTCGGAGCTCGGAACCTGGAAATCAACCGAGTGGAGTATGTGATCCGGACTCGAGGGTTCGTCCGCAGCGTGAAAGAGATTGAGGACTCGGTGATCACTCAGCGGAATCATGTGCCCATTCGAATGAAGGACATCGCCCAGGTGTCGGAAGGTCCTCAACCTCGGCGTGGGGCGTTGTACAAAGAAGGTGCCGAGGCCGTGGGAGGGGTCGTCGTTGTGCGATACGGAGAGAACCCCCTGGAGGTTATCGCCCGGGTCAAGGCTCAAATCGCCGAATTGGCCCCTACCCTGCCATCAACGACCCTCCCCGACGGAAGGATTTCCACCGTAGCGGTGGTGCCCTTCTATGATCGCACGGGGCTCATCCACGAGACCTTGGGCACCCTTGAAGGGGCCCTCACGGACCAGATGTTGGTGACAGCCATGGTGGTTCTGGTTCTCCTCTGGCATCTGGGCAGCTCGATAATGATCTCTCTTCTGGTTCCCTTTGCCGTTCTCTTGACCTTCGTGATGATGAAGCTCACCGGAGTGGACGCCAACCTCGTGGCTCTCTCCGGCATCGCCATCGCGATTGGAACCATGGTAGACATGGGGATTGTGCTCACGGAGAGCATCTTACAGAAGCTCTCCCAGGATACAGAGAATCGACCCAGGTTTGTGTTGATTCGAGAGGGTGCGTTGGAAGTGGCCAGTGCTGTCGCAACGTCCCTGGCCACCACGGTGATAAGCTTCCTCCCGGTGTTTACCCTTCAAGGTGCCGAGGGCAAGCTCTTTGTGCCCTTGGCATTTACAAAGACCTACGCACTGCTGGCCGCTCTGGGTGTGGCCATCATTCTCATCCCGCCGCTGTCCCATCTGTTCCTCGAAAGGAAGCTCCCGTGGCGTGCCTTGAGAGTTGTTGCGGCCGGACTCGGAATTGGGGCCGGCCTGGCTGTGGGGCTCGGCTGGGGTTTGTGGATTCCGGCTGCGGCGTTGATCCTCGTCTCCGCAGTTCATCTGGTGATGGAGTTCCTGGACTCTGATTGGAAGAATCGTGTGCGCCCCGTAGTTTTCGTAGTCTTGTCTGTGACCGTCGCCTTGATGCTGGCCGAACACTGGCGACCCGGTGGCTTTAATACAAGCTTTGCCGTCAACGCAGGGCTGGTTCTGATTCCCGTTGGCATCCTGCTGTCTGGCTTCCTGCTGTTTCAGTACTTCTACAGCCGAATGCTCGGCTGGATTCTGCGGCACAAACTCCTGTTCCTCTCCGTTCCGTTCGCCGTTGTCGTGCTCGGCGGGCTGGCGTGGCGGGGTGCCGACACCGTCCTCGGCCCCCCTCCCGACCCCAAGTCCGATGAAACGGAAAGCCAGCTAGCTACGGACTTTCGCACAATCTTCCCGGGACTGGAGGAGGATTTCATGCCCCCTCTGGACGAAGGGTCCTATCTCCTGATGCCCACCACCATGGCTCACGCTTCCATTGGAGAGTCACTGGACGTTCTGCGCCTTCAGGACGAGAGGATCCGACAGATTCCAGAAGTGAAGGACGTGGTGGGGAAGTTGGGTCGGGTTGGCAGTCCAATCGATCCCGCCCCGATCTCCATGTTCGAATCGGTGATCACCTACATCCCCGAATACAAATCAGACGAGTCGGGGAACCGTCTCCTCTTCAAAATTGACGCTGACGGTGAGTTCCTCCGAGACGATGCAGGAGAGCTCATCCCGACCAAGACCGGGGGGCGGGGGTATCGCCAGTGGAGAGAGAACATCCGCACTCCCGACGACATCTGGAAGGAGATCCAAAGCGCAGCGAAGATTCCCGGAACGACTGGGGCACCCAAGCTTCAGCCCATCGCTGCCAGGATTGTCATGCTGCAGTCGGGAATGCGCGCACCCATGGGGCTGAAGATTCGAGGACATTCCCCTGAAGAGATTGAGCGGGTGGGACTGCGAATCGAGGAGTTCCTGCGGGGGGTAAGAGGGGTCTCGGCCGATGCCGTCTCCGCCGACAGAATCGTGGGAAAGCCCTATCTCGAGATTGTCCCCAATGATGATGCCTTGTCTCGCTACGGCATTCGCCGCGAAGAGTTCATGAAGACGGTAGAGCTTGCCATCGGCGGCAAGACCGCCTCGGTGACCGTTGAAGGTCGAGAGCGATACCCCATCCGAATTCGCTACCCCCGAGAGCTGAGGGATTCGTTGGAGTCGCTGGGTGACGTTCTGGTGACCACCGCCGACGGAGCCTCTGTTCCACTGCGAGAGGTAGCCCAGATCATCTATACGAAGGGTCCTCAGGTTCTCAAGAGTGAGGACTCATTCCTGGTGGGGTACGTCACCTTCGACAAAGAGGACAAGTACTCGGAGGTGGAAGTTGTGCAGCGGGCAAAGGATGGCCTTGAGGCAGAGCACAAGAAGTTTCGTGAGGCTCTGGCTCAGAAGACTCTAGAGAAAGGGGAGCCTTTGGAACCAGACGAGATCGAGGAGTTGCCTGGAATCAACCTGGAGAACACGAGCTACACGTTTGCCGGAAACTACGAGAATCACATCCGGGCAAATCGAACCTTGATGGTTGTGTTGCCCATCGCCTTGATCCTCATTTTCCTCTTGCTCTATGTCCAATTCCATCGAGTTTCCACGACTCTCATGGTCTTCTCCGGAATCTTCATCGCCTGGAGCGGCGGGTTTCTGCTGCTGTGGCTGTACGGCAAGCCGTGGTTCCTCGACGGCTCAATGTTTGGGATCTCTCTTCGAGAGTTGTTCCAGGTGAGGCCCGTGGATCTCACTGTCGCAGTATGGGTTGGATTCCTGGCCCTCTTCGGCATCGCCACCGATGACGGAGTGGTCATGGCGACCTACCTGGACCAGGAGACGAAGCGTCTGGCGCCGCAAACCCGGCAGGAGGTTCGTGCAGCCGTCCTCGAGGCCGGTCAACGCCGAATTCGAGCCTGCCTGATGACCACGGCGACGACCCTGCTGGCTCTTCTCCCAGTGCTCACATCCCGTGGACGGGGGGCCGACTTGATGCTTCCCATGGCCTTGCCCGTGTTTGGAGGGATGACCCTGGAATTGCTCACGATGTTTGTTGTCCCGGCCCTCTACTCCGGTTGGCAGGAGTGGAAAGTGACAAGACGGAGGGCTTCATGAAACCGATTCGAATCGTTTCCATCTCCATACTCTTGTTGGCCTTCACGGCATCGCTGGCGGCCGCGGAGCCGTCTGCCCCAGCGGCAAAGGGCGAAAATACCGTTCAGGAGCTGGCCCTGGAGCCCCTCTTGCAGGAGGCATTGCAGAAGAACCCGACAGTCCTTGAGGCCAGGGATGATGTCACAATCTGGCAACACCGCCTGGGTCACACCGGAACCATGCCAAATCCCCAGTTCAAGGCGACCTTCTGGCTGGTTCCCATTGAAACCCGGGTGGGCCCGCAATGGGTGAGCCTGGCCCTCAGTCAGCGTTTCCCGTTTTTCGGCAAGCTGACGGCGAAGAAGAACCAGGTCGCGGCGATGCTGGACGCCGTGGGGGCGCTCTCGGCGTCGAAGATCCGGAACGTTCTCCTTGAAATCAAGGACGTCTATTTTGAATTGCACTACCTGACTAGAGCCCTCGAGGTGGTGGAGTTGAAGGAGAAACTGGCGTCGGAGATGACCCAGGCAGCGCTGAGGGAATCCTCCGACGACGGCACCTCGCACTTCGACCTCCAGCGAGTGCGAGTCGAGGAATCTCGCCTCGAGTACGACCGCCAGCTTCTGGAAGACAAGCGGGCTGCCAATTGGGAAAGGCTTCAGGCCCTGTTGGGTCGGGAAGGGGAAAGTGAGATTCCCCGAGTTCCCGCTTTGCCGCTGCTGGTCATGCCATTGGAACTGGACGAGTTGATGACCTTGGCCAAAGCCCACCAGCAGGAGCTTGCCGCTGCAAGATTGTCCATCGACGTGGCTGACCGTGCCGTGGAGGGAGCTCAGAAGGACTTCTGGCCTGACTTCACTCTGGGAGTCAACTGGATGATCAACGAAGCGTCGGGACCGGCTCCCGATGCGGGGAAGGATGCCTTCGGGATCACAATTGGCGTGGACATTCCCATTTGGAGGTCCTCCCTCAAAGCTGCCAAAGACGAAGCACTGGCCCGAAAGCGCCAGGCGAGGCACAAGGTTGCTGCCCGACTCTCTGACACCCGCAAGGGGCTGGCCGACGCCTTCTATCGCTTGAAGACCCAGGAAAAGCAGCTCCAGGTCCTGGTCACGGTTTTGTTGCCACAGGCCCGGGCTTCCATGGAGGAGGCGCAGCAGGAA
This sequence comes from uncultured Pseudomonadota bacterium, assembly GCA_937876385.1. Classification (GTDB taxonomy): domain Bacteria; phylum Myxococcota_A; class UBA9042; order CAIXZC01; family CAIXZC01; genus CALFHQ01. Next base: position 1,693 of record CALFHQ010000121.1, on the reverse strand, counting down.
CGACCGGCGGGTGGAATTGCGGTGGTTTTGGAGCGGCGCCTGATGTGGTTTCGCTTGCTGCTTACATTCCATCGAGCGCAAGCGGATTACCTGAAAACGACGGTTGACCTTGAGCGGTGGGTAGGCACTCCACTGCCCCTGGAAACACCCACTTGGGCCCCGCCAAAGACCAAAGATCCTTCTGGAGGTGAATCATGAGCCTGCTCCGCACACTGCTGGCTATTCTGGCCTCTCTGGCATTGGGCACGTTTGCGTTGCCAAGCGCTGCCCTCGCACAAGATTGGGACCCGTGGCTGAGTCAGGCGTCCACCCTGGATGACTCCAGGGCGCCAGCAAATCCGGACCCTCCGTTCCCATCTGAGCCTGTCCTTGAGAGCGCTCCAAAGACCCGTCCGAAGGCCCGAGTGCTGCCTCGAACCCTTCGAGACGCCAGGCGAGTGCTTGCCAAAGAGGGGATTCGGGGGGCCCTTCAAGAGTCCCTCAACGAGGATCTGGTGGTGCTCCTTACTGTCACTCGAAACCCGGACATTGAGGCAGCGAAACGGGGGATAGAGACCGTGGAGAGTCGCTACTCTCTGGGTGACTACGTGGATCACCTGGTTCGCGAGTACGGCAGTCTATTTGAAGGAAGCAACTCGCCACTGGCTGGTTCCAGTCTGGCCAGAGTTGAGAAGGATCCCTCCGGAGAGGGGGAGCTCTCCTCCCTTTCCCGACTGTATGACGTCGAGCGAAAGATGGCGGTGGAGAAGGCGGGGCTGGTCAGTCGAAGGAAAGTCACCGCCGCCCGACTGGCCTACGCCGATTACTACCGTGCATCGGCTTCTCTGCTTCCCCTGAACAAGACCGTCACCGTCCTGGAAGATACCCGGCGACTGGCGGAGAACAGGGTAGCGGTTGGGTCGGCCAAAGCGTCCGTTCTTCTTCAACTGGAGAATCGCATCCTGTCGGTTGAGTCTCAGATCACGGATTTGGAGAAGGAGCGAGATGACGCTCGGGAGCGGTTGCTCAGTCTGATGAACCTCCCAGGCACCTCGGCTCTGGGTTTGCCTTCACTGCCGGTGTGGCGTGGGGCTGTCTTGAATTCGGCTGACTTGTACAAGCAAGCGCGCAATCGACGACACGAGGTTCGACTGGCCAAACTCGCTTTGGAGAAGGTCCAGGAGACCATTGTGCTGATGAAAACTCGCGCCGTTCCTCCGTTGTCCGCTTCCTGGTCAAAGGCAGAATCCCCAGGTGTCTCTCCGATGCAGTCGGGATTCCAAACCGTCATCGAAGAGATGGAAAGCCGCCTCAAAGAGATGAAAAGTCATTTGGAGAGCGCAGGGGACGATGCAACCCTGGCGACGGATCGTGCCCTGGTCGGGTACAACGGAGCCTTGAAGAACTGGAAGTTGGCCACTGGCCCCATGATGAAGCGAGCCCAACGGCTCAATGACCTCGCCATGGAGGAATTCCGCAGCGGTCGAGGGTCCTTGACAGACTACCTCGAAGCAGAGGAATTGGTGCTGCAATTGGAGTTGAGAGCGCTACGATATGAGGGGAATGCACTCTTTGCGCTGGCGATGCTGCGGGATGCGACGGCCTCCTTTTCGGTGTTCAAATCGCAATGATCAACCAACGTTGACGGCGCCTCGTTCTCGTGGTTCAATGTTCCGATGAAGGTGCTATTCCTCACCAATAACGACAACACAAC
>CALFHQ010000120.1 GCA_937876385.1 uncultured Pseudomonadota bacterium | reverse complement strand
TTGCGTTGGAGATGGTCGCCATTGAAGCCGCGCCGGCTCGCGGCGGACTGGGTGCGCTGAAAGACCTGGTTGTTTAACGTAGAGGGGGGAGGGGCTAATAGAGAGGGGAGGGGCTAACGTCTTTTCCTCTTGGGTTCTTCTTCGGGTTCTTCTTCGACCGGCTTCTTCTTACCGAACAACCCCTTAATGAACTCGCCGATAGACTGGGTGCCACTTTTCTCGCCGCTGCGCATCTCCAGGAGGCGCAGTTCTCGCTGAGCGGGGACGTGCTCCTGGTTGATTTTCAGCGCCTTCCTGACCTCTCGTTCCTGGAGGTCATATTCCTTTCGCTCTTTGTGGTACAAGGAGAGATAGTAGTGTGCGTCGGCGTTCTTCTCGTCGAGGTTCACGGCCTTGACGAAGTAGGTCTTGGCTTCCTGGAGCCGGTCCTTCAGGTCTCGGTTTGGATTTTGAAAGAGGCACCATCCGAGGCTGACCCAGCCTCGGGCGTCGTCGGGCATTAGCTCAACGTACTGGCGAAAGAAGTCCTCGGCGGGACCCCAGGCACGACGGTTCAGTGCCATTCGCCCCTGGTGCATGGCGATCTTTCCCTGCTGCTCAATGAGGCGTTTCTCGTCTTCGGGATCCAGCGGCTGACCGGCTCTACGCTCGCGGACATAGGCATCTCGCCGACTGGGAGTCATCAGGGTCTGGTATGCGTCGGTGAGTTTATTGAAGACGAAGGATGCGTCCATATGAAGGTCACCCAAGTTCTGCTTCTTCAAGGTATCTGGATGGAACTGGCGAGCCATACGAAAGTAGGCTGCCTTCACTTCATCGGCGCTGGCTGACTCCTCGATGCCGAGCAGTCCGAAGTAGTCCCCGGCATCGGCCAACGCCTTCTTCTCTTTCACCAACTTGCTCAAATCCTGATTCGATTGCGCTGCCATTGCTGCACCTCCACCGCCTTACGAATGTACTGCAAACACCCAGCGGTGGCAACGTCTTTGGCGCCACAAACCCAGCATCCAAGGTTGATTCCTGTTTACAGCGAACAGACGGGGGTCGGTTGTGGACGAGAGTACGCTCTCGCTGGCGACCTCCGTTCCCTGCTCTCCTTCCTCGTTGACTCCCGACTCTGATTCAGTAAACTGGTACGTCGCCGCCCCCGTCACACCTTTCGGTAGACGAATGGGTCGCCCATCTTGCCAGGAGGATTGTTCATGCGTTTTGCCGTCGTTCTTTCCGCCATGTTCCTGCTGTATTCCTGCAATCAGTCCACCCCTCAGGAGGCGGCATCCGCAATCCCGGCTGGGGTTGAAGAGGCCAACCCGGTTGCCACACCCGGCGTCAAGCCCATGCTCCCTGCCTATCCCACCTTGAGCGAACTGGACCCTGGGAAGGCGGACCAGTACGACGACTACAAGACCGCCCGCCCCACAACATACGGGATCACCCTCCCGGCGACAGTTGGAATTCGCCCTGTTGCAGAGTACGAGAATGCCTCGAAGCTCCTCATCACTTACACTGGCTTGACCAATGGAATCGCCGACAACCTCGTAGACATTGTGAAATACGGCAAGCCCGTGGTGGACAACGTGCATATCATTTACGATTCCACCCAGGTGAAGAACACCTTTGAGGGGATGCTATCGAGCGCCGGCGTCAGCACCAGCGGTCTGAACTGGGAGAACATCTCCAACGACTCGGTGTGGATTCGTGACTACGGCCCCCTCCCCATTGTGTCGGATACCGGCGTCCCGGCTATCGTGGACCTTCGCTACTACCCTCAGCGTGTATATGACGACGCCATTCCCACCGTTCTCGGCAATCAGTGGGGTCTCACCGTCTATCGCGCTCCCATCGACTTCGAGGGGGGCAACTTCATGGCCGACACCCAGGGCAACTGCTTCGCTTCCCAGGGACTCCTCTGGTACAACTCTGTCGACGAAGCCACCGTCCGCAGCTACATGCAGAACTATGTTGGATGCGACACTCTGACCATCTATCAGGCCCTCAACGAAGAGGGAACCACCCACATCGACATGCAAAGCAAGCTCGTCAGCGACAGCACCGTGATCATCGGCGAATACACGGTTCAAATGGATGCTGCCAACAAGCAAATCACCGACAGCAACGCGGCCCTCATGACCTCCCTGGGTTGGAACGTAGTGCGCATGCCCATGCCCACCAACTCCGATGGAGCCTTCCGCTCCTACATCAACTCTCTCTTTTTGAACGGCGTCAACATGGTCCCGGTGTACTCCGTGAACCTGGATCTCCAGGCCGAAGCCATGGCCATCTGGCAGGAGACCATGCCCACCTGGAGTCACATTCTCATGAACTCCAACGATGTCATCCAGTGGGCCGGCGCCATCCACTGCATCACCATGACCGTGGCTGATGGCCCCTACACCGCCATTGAGTCGGCCCCGGCTTATGCCTGCGACGGAGCCTGGGATTGCAACCCCAACGCCAACCCGCCGGAGCCGTGTGGCGACCTCACCTGGGAAGGGTGTTGCGATGGTCAAACGGTGCGTTGGTGCCAGGATGGCGTCCTGAACACCGAAAATTGCAACTCTGCTGATGGCCAGTGCGGCTGGCTCAGCTCCGAAGGCTACTACTGGTGCGGAACCAACGGCTCGGCAGACCCCAGCGGCACGTTCCCCATTTCCTGCGACAGCACCTGCACCCCCAGTTGCTCGGGCAAGGAGTGCGGTTCGGACGGTTGTGGCGGCTCCTGCGGCACCTGCAACGCGGGTGAGAGTTGTTCGGCCGGCTTGTGCGTCGCTGGGTGCGTTCCCAATTGCACCGGCCTGGAGTGCGGGTCAGACGGCTGCGGGGGAAGCTGCGGCACTTGCAACACAGGAGAGAACTGCCAGAGCGGCCAGTGTGTGGGCACCGCTGATCCTTGTCAGGGAATCAGCTTCGCCGGTTGTTGCAATGGCGCAATCTTGACCTGGTGCGAAAACTCAGCCCTTCAGCAGGCTGAGTGCGCCAATCCAGATGCCTGCGGCTGGAACGCTCAGGCCGGCTACTACGACTGTGGCATGGACGGTTCGGCAGACCCGTCGGGCGAAAACCCCAGAGATTGCAGCGAGACCACCTGTACCCCAGATTGCAGCGGCAAACAGTGCGGTGACGACGGCTGTGGCGGAAGCTGCGGAACCTGCCAGGCAGGGGAAAGCTGCAACGCCGGCGTGTGCTCCGGCACCTGCACTCCGAGTTGCTCGGGCAAAGAGTGCGGGAACGACGGCTGTGGCGGTACCTGCGGCACCTGCCAGGCAGGAGAAAGCTGCAACGCCGGTGTCTGCCTCGGCACCTGCACCCCGGCATGCGCTGGAAAAGAGTGTGGAGACGACGGGTGTGGCGGAAGCTGCGGAGCCTGCGCAAACGGTCAGTTCTGCCAGAGCGGGCAGTGCAGCGACCAGTGCACCCCCGAATGCGGTGGCAAGGTGTGCGGTCCGGACGGCTGCGGCAGCACCTGCGGCGCTTGTGACGCTGGATTCTCTTGTGAAGAGGGTGCGTGCGTGGACAACCCGGATGGCTGCGGCAACGTTCCTTCCGCTGGATTGTGTGAGGGGAACAACCTCTCCAAGTGCATCGGCGGGCAAGTGGTTACAACGGACTGCTCGGTCACCGGTGAGTTCTGCACCTATGCCCCCGACGCCGGAATCTACGCGTGCCTCAGCCAGTGCATTCCCAACTGCGCCAACAAGGATTGCGGGGCGGACGGCTGTGGCGGAGAGTGCGGAAGCTGCAGCAAGGACGAAACCTGCCAGAGTGGTATTTGCGAGGATTCCACCGGAGTCTGCACCCCCGATTGCTCTGGGGTACAGTGTGGAGATGATGGCTGTGGCGGCTCCTGCGGTGCGTGTACCCAGGGCTCGTCGTGCAGCAGTGACGGCGTGTGCATCGCCGACGAAGAATGTGCCGAAGGCCAGGTCTGGGACGGCGACAAGTGCGTAGAAGACTCAGACCCCACAAACAACGATCCAGGGTCCGCCGGCAGCAGCAGTTGTTCGGTGTCTTCCACCCCCTCCTCCCACTCAGCCTGGCTACTCTTCCTCGGGCTCTTCTCCTTCCTGGCCGTCCTTCGTCGCAAGGAAGGTGCCACTGTCCGAAGATGAAATCAACGCCCCCATCCACAATCACATACTCCGTGTCCGATTCCGTAGCATGGCGGGAGGTCGACGGTGAAGTCTTCGCCGTGACCTCTGATGGTGTCATGCACAACATTCGCAACCCCGTCGGGCTTTTCATCTTCAAAGCGCTACTTCAGGATGGAGCGACGGTTTCTTCCATCGCAAGTCAGGTCGTGGATGCCTTTGAGGTGAGTCCGGACACCGCCCGAGAGGACGCCACGGAGTTCATCGAGCACCTGGTGGCAAAAGGGGTCGTGAAGAAGAGAGGGTAGGGGAGCGGAAAGAAATCAGGCCTCGAAGTTCTCTTTGCAAACGATGCCCAGCTTCTCCAGCTCATTCAGCACTGGATTGTAGATGGCCGGAGACACCGGAATGTGAACTCCCGTTTCCTTGATTTTTCCTTCGAGAATCATGCGAGTTGCGATGGCTGCCGGGAGGGACACTGTGCGCGCCATGGCGGAATCCCCGTGGGGCACGCCGTAGTCGGCCAGGAGGCTTGTAATCCGCTGCTTCGAGCCGTCGGCCTTGGTAGCGAAGAACTCGTGGAACAGCACGATCATGTCTCGCTCGCCCGGTTTGAAAGAGAGCTTCTCTTCCAACACTTTGCCCAATGCATCCAGAATCGTGGGTGCTCCTTCGATGTTGTAGTCAGAGAACAACCCCACCCACTCGAACCGCTCCAGTGCATTGGCAGTCATGGGGATTCCCAACCGCTCGGCGGCCTTGGCTCGAATCTCGGACGGGGTCAGATCCTGGTCACCGACGTTCAAGAGGATCTTGAAGATCTCTCCCAACGTTGTAGCGTTGCCTGGAACCTCATCCAAGCTCACCCAACCCAGATCCACCAGCGCTTTCATCATGAGGCACCAGTTCGGGTAGCGAAGGGTACCACGGAACAAGGTCTTCGCCGATTCCAGGTGGTACAGGCCAACGTACTGCATGGAGTCACGGTTGGGATAGGCTTCCAGCTTTCCAATCCCTTCCACCGGGAGAGGCCAGTTGTTCAGGAAGAGGTCCTGGGACTCGATGTCCTTGACCTTGTCGTCCTCGAGATATCGAGCCGAGTTTCGACCGGCCAGCAGCACCCCTCGAGGGCTCCAGGAGAACTTGTACCCCCACGGGTTGTCGTTGGCATCGGGAGCAGGCAGACCGCCGCAGTAGCTGCGGAAATCGGTCACGGTACCACCCTGGCTCTTCACCGTGTCGATGATGCGCATGGCGGACATGTGGTCGATTCCGGGGTCCAGACCGATTTCGTTCAAGAAGAGCAACCCCTTCTTCTCGGCTTCCCCGGAGAGCGCCCGCATCTCGTTGCTTACATAGGAAGTGGTTACCAGGTGCTTGTCGAACGCCAGGCAACGTCGTGCGACCTGAACATGGAAGGTATAGGGCACCAGGCTGATGGCCAGATCGCAGTTGCGAATCAGGTCGTCCAATCCCTCTGGGTCGTTGAGGTCCAAGGCGACGGCGGTGCCGTTCGCATGGCCTTCGAGGAGGGCCTGCGCCTTGCTCACCGTCCGTGTGGCGATGGTCATTTCAAAACCATGGTTCAGCAGATACTTCACCAGCGGTTTGGCTACCAACCCCGCCCCCAACACCAGCACTTTCTTATTCATGAAAGAAACCTCCGTAATTGACTACAGTGCCTCTTCGAGGTACCGAAACCGGGGAGTCAACTCCCCATTCCAAACAACAATTGCCTGTTTCAGTTCAGGCCTCAAATTCAACTCTTCGAAGGACGCGCTCCGGTCGAGATTCGCCAGATCCGGCAGAAAGGGGAACAGGCTGTCGCCAAAATGGCGAGTGGCATCCCGGGGCAACTCGGCAGGAAGGTTGTCCACCGCTACCACGGCAACGCCGGGTCCTTCAAAGGACTCCACGACAGTGTCATCTGCGGGATTGTAGAGAAGCACCGGGGTTTCCTGGTCGGTTGACTTCGTGGTCATCTCGATGGATCCATCGATGTCGCAGGTGATGTCTCCGATGGCCACCAGGGGCAATCGCCCCTCCGCTGCCAAATCCCTTGCTACGGCACGGGTTACGAGCTTCGGATAGCGCTCCTCCCAGTAGATGCAGTTCATCAGCACCCGCAAATAGGGGAGATACTGGGGAAAGATCCCTTCGTATTTTTCCGGTTCGTCAAAGTACTCCTGGCGGTCGAAACCACCATCGGCGATTCGACGCGCCAGATGCTCTTCTTTGAAAACGACACGGTACACATGCTTGTTGCTGATCTGCGCACCGTCTTCAAAGAGCCTCGGCAATTCCTCTGGAGAGACGTCCATGGTAGGCAGCAATGCGCAGACATCCTGGGCACCGCGAGAGGAATTCCCGTACCCGGCGAAACCCACGACGAAGGGGCACATCTCGGCGGGAAGCCCGTCCTCGGCGAGGAGGATTCCAGCCATTCGAATGGAGCGCTTTGCATCTTCCAGGTCGTCATATTCCAGCGCTTGAAGGATGCGCCCAAAGGCCGTATCGTGCC
>CALFHQ010000119.1 GCA_937876385.1 uncultured Pseudomonadota bacterium | reverse complement strand
AGGTAATGATGAAGCAGGTTCGCTCGCTCACGGCGGTGTCGGCCAGACCGTACCGAATCTCCAGTGTCCCGTTGCCCGGCACACCGGGGAAGAGCATGCGTTTGGTTCCCTTGGAGCGCGGGGGGTGGAACCAGATGGCGGGTCCCTTCTTGCCGTCGAACAGGCAATCGTCCTCCCCCAGCGCCAAGCCGCTGTACTCCCATTTCTTGTCTTCGAGTTTGGAGCACTCCCAGCGTCCCACCTTCATGTTGAAGTAGTCGCAGGGGATGTCGTTGCGAGTGACTCGAGCCTCGTCCACATGTTTTGAGAGGACATAGCCCTTAGAAGACTGGTGAAAGAGCACAACCCCACCGGCGGCACCTGCCAGAAGAGTCGTCGAAGCGACGGCCCACCCTACCCTCCTTCTGGAGGCCCCCAACCAGGTCCACATTGAATTGAGGAGGCCCGCAACATCTTCCATCAGGAGTGCGAGGGGCAAAACCAGAAGTCCGAGCCAGGGAAAGAAGAAGCGAGTGGTGTTGTATTCGTAGGTCGTGAAGAGGAGAACATATCCGAGGAAGGCCACGAGCAGACCGATGGCGAGTTCCTTGGAGCGTCTGAGGAGGGAGAGCAACCCGATGACGGCGAGAAAGAGCACCGGGGCTCGGTGGAGCCAGCCGTCTGTGCGGGACAAGAAGAGGCGCTCCAGCCCATCGGCAACGGGGAGGGTGAAGCACTCTACGTGTGACTGGATCTCGGGCACACCGTTGACGACGGTGAGAACCCGATGGTAGGCGGTAATCCAGGGAGCTCCAAAAAGAACTGTGTTGGATATAGCTGCCACAGCAAGAGGGATGGAAGCGGCGCCGAGCATGGCCAGCAGCTCTTTCAATCGTAGCCGTTTCCATGCCAGTGCGACGGCCAGCGGAACGACCAGGGGAAGGAGGGTTGGACGGGCCCACAAGGCGACTCCCAGAAGGAAGCCGGCTCCTGCGAAAACCAGCCACTGGCGGTGCCTGGTGCGGAGCATGAGGGCCACACCGGCAGCAACAAGAGCAGCCGTGAAGATGTCAAAGCTGAAGTGATAGGTATGCTCCACCATTACCGGGGTAGTCGCGCACAAGACCACGGCCCCGAGGGCTACCAACGGGGGAGCGAGAAGAGAAGCGATGAGCCAGGCGCTGAGCAGTAGAATGAAGAAGCAAAGGGTGTTGAAGAGGAGGAGTCCTGCGGTGCCGAAGAGCCAGTAGAAGGGGGTAGCGAAAAGAGGCATCACGAAGGAATGTTTCGGGTACCAGGTGCCGTCCTTCCCCACTGCGATGTTGCTCCAGGCGATGTCCAGGTCTCGATACTGGGGGTTTTCACCGGAGTACCACGATACCGGTTGCCAGCGCCGCTGTTCGAGGGAGCCGTCGGTGGCCAGACCTCGGGTGATGGTTGCGTAGAAAGAGGCATCCCGGCGCAGGAAGGTGTAGGGCTCGTATCGCGCAAGAATGTTCAGGCCGATGAGGAGCGCAAGAACCAGGGTGACGAGGGGAAGGTAGCGGGTTCTCTGTTCCGCGGGCGTTTCGTGGGTGGATTGCGGTGGTCCCAGCGGTGATTTTCTCAACATGTAGTCCCCAAATGTAAAGACGCTTCACACATTCGGACCACTCTGGATTCTACCAATCAAAAAGCAGAATGCCTAAACCTTTCAAGAACAGACGGTTTCAGGCAAAGCAGTCCATTTGTTGAAGAGGAGACCCAAGCAACGTACATGCCAATCATCGGTGGGGTGATCAGGGTTTCACTATTTGGAGGGTATGGGTGAAGGTCTTGGATTCGCCTGCTTCAAATTGGAGTTTCGGGGTCCAGATTTCCGCTTCCAATTCGTTGAGGGTTTCGGGGTAGCTGTAGAGCCATGCGTATTCGTAGGCGTCGTTGTCGAAAGACTGGGTGACCTCGATTCCTTTGGTGCCGGTGAAGGTCCACTGGCTGTCGGGCACAGAGGCATCGTAGTAGTGGATCCCTTCTCTTTGCCCGGCGATGACGGGCGCCATCTCCTGAACGATTGTCTCTCCGGCGAGGTTGGTGAATTCGACTTGGGTATTCCAGAGGTCTCCGAGGTCGAATTCGGCGTGGAAGCGGAAGCGGTCTTCTCGGCTGGAACCTGTTGAGTTGGTGACGGTGGTTTCGAAGGTCACACTGGACTCTCCTGGCTCAAGGGTGACGGTTCTCACGATGCCGTAGTTGTTCAAGGTAGACTGCGAGAGAACTATCTGGGTATCTGTGACCTCTTCAATTTTCGTCGGTTCAACCCATCCGTAGGCTTCAAAGGCACCACCGATTCGATCCTCCAATCCGCCGGCGAAGGGGAAGAAGAGGTTGGGAATTCGGTTGGTGGCTGTGATGCACTCGCCGGATTCCAGGTGGGTGATTCGAAGCACTCGGCCGCCAAGGTTTGGAACGACTTCGACTTTGAGAATCCCGTTATCCAGGGGGACCACTTCGAGGTCATCTCCCAGGATGGAATAAAGGAGCAGGAGCAGATCCGGGTCTCCCCCGGTTTCTCGAACAGCCAGGAATCCATGAGCGGTCATTCGGTTCATGAAGTCC
>CALFHQ010000118.1 GCA_937876385.1 uncultured Pseudomonadota bacterium | reverse complement strand
AAATCCCCCGGCCCCAAAATGATCGGTTTGATTCCTGCCTGCCACAGCTCGTTGGCATCGGAGTGGCTTCGGAACGCTTCCGGTTCGAAGGGCATTTCTGCTCGCTTGTAAACCTCTTTGAGCATCTCCACCAACGCCCCTTTCTCCGGCAACTCGTACCCGGAGTGGATGGTCGAAAAGTCAATGTCTCCGTTGAAGCCGTGCTTGGACTTTCGCCGATTCTGGACCAACTCCTCCAGCTCCACGGTGAGCAGTCCCAGGGAGGTCAACGGAGGCAGGTGCAGGTCCACCCAAGCTTCACAATGGTCCGGTACGGCAAACCCCGAACGGGCGCTGGCCAGATCGCGAATATTGTAGATGAGCTCAGGGCGATGCTCATGCAAGTGGTCTGTAAGGTGCAGCAGCATGTTCAGCATGCTGTTTACTGCGCTGGCCCCCGGGGAAGCCAGGGAAGCGTGCATCCGCCGACCCTCCGTCCACAACTGCACCTCGAGATAGCCATAGTGGCTGAGACACGGCTTCAACCCCGTGGGCTCGCCGATGATGGCCGCAGAGTAATCACATTCTCGGGCAAGACGACGAGCGCCGTCACCGGTTTCCTCCTCCCCAACCACCAAAGCCAGAGCCACGGGCAAGTCGGTGTAACCGTTCTCCCACAGGGTCAAGAAGGCTTCCACCATGGCCGCACAGCCACCCTTCATATCCGCAGTCCCAAGCCCATAAACTGTGTCCCCTTCCTGTCGGTAGGAATAGTTGTCCAGGTCGTAGGCCAACACGGTATCGACATGCCCTACGAAGACCAACTCGGGGTCCGCCATGTCCGGCTCAAAAACCAGATTGTCCCGGTCCTCGTCTACCGGCTGGCGAACCACCGGAACGCCGTTTCGCTTGAACAGGCCATGGAGAAAGGAGATAACGTCCTCCTCCTTTCCCGACGGACTGTAAATGTCCACCATCTTCTTGAACAGTCTGGTGAGACGCTGCGGATTGATGGCCGGACGTTCAATTGCAGCCGTCGTCTTCGTCTTTCTGGGCCCGTCGGACTTGTCTGGCATGTAGTCGCTCCTCGTATTCTCGTCGTTCATCGTCAATGTTCAGGGAGAGGTAAATGTGTTCCTGGGGATCCGTGAAGCCGAGTCGGTCGAAAAAGCGCAACGCCTCTTCGTTGTCGGCTTCCGTGTCCACGATGAGGATTCTCACCCCCGCCGCCAACATCAACTCATGGAACTTGGAAAACAGGCGCTGCCCTACCCCGTCTCCCTGCTGCTCCGGGTCCACCCCCATCCACAACAGGTAGCCGTATCTCCACGAACTGCGATTCTTCTCGATGGTGGTCCCCAGGGCAAACCCCACGACCTTGTCGCCCTTCTCCGCTACGAGGCAGTATTCACCATCCGTCTGAAAGAGATTCACCACCTCGTACTCGTCCCATGTCCGGTATAGGTTCGGAACCTCCCGAGCAGTAAACAAATGCTCCCCCATGTGGAACACAAGTGCGATGTCATCAATATCCATTTCACGAATCGTTACGGAACCGTTTGCCACGACGAAACCTCTACAATCAGCCCACCGTCCTGCGGACTGAGCCTGCAAAATACCAGTTGTAAAATGGCGAGCGCTGGGGAGAAATTCCCCGACTCGATAATCAGGGGGGAGCATACATACTGACACCCAAAGTGTCACTGGTAATCTCATAAGGACCCCCAGTGCAACCGCCCGCTGAGATCGGTTGACCTTCGGAGCATCCGGTCCAGAACTGCCCTTTCACTCGGAAGGTTCCATAGGTCTCAGTCTGAGCCAACAGGAGTGAGTACTCCAGCGCTTCGAAAGCATCTCCAGGCTCCAACATGTGAGCGATTCCCTCCCAGAAACAATACGCTGCCGGACCCAGATCCACCCAGCCGCCAGTCACCTCGTCCATCTTCTCCAAAGTGGTCGTGGTGCAGCCGGCCAGAAAGACCTTCTGTTGAGAGAAGTTGTACCAGACCGGCCAAGCCTTATCTCCCACCAGGAAAATGTCCGAGGAATCCACCCAGAGAACCACCCCTTCATGGCCGAAGTCAGGCACGCAAGAGCCGGGGGCTTCGATCATCCCCGAATCCACGCAGGCAGGGGAATAACTCTCCCCTTGGCAGGTAGCATTCTCTGGGCAATCCTCGTCCACCCAACAATCGGGGGGCGATGTGGGAGTCAGGCATCGTCCCATTTCCGCTGCATCAATGGATGCACCGACACATTTCTCTCCAGCAGAGCAGTGGCTCTGCTCCCAGCAGGCATCCGAACAGTGTTTGGGAACACAAATGGGCATGGGTGGCATGCCACAGAAGGGGCACGGCGGAGTGACGCACTCGTACGCTTCGCCACACTCCTCATCGGACCAGCAAGGCATCCCCGTGGGATTCCAGACACCGCCATCGGGGGGAACATCTTCAACGACGTCCCAGGAATCGTCGGGAGGAACGTCCCACCAGGTATCACAGGTGTCGCATTGCACTCCATCGCCGACGTCGCAGTCCGGGGGCACGTCCCAGCTATCTGTTGGAGGCACGTCCCAGCTATCTGTTGGAGGCACGT
>CALFHQ010000117.1 GCA_937876385.1 uncultured Pseudomonadota bacterium | reverse complement strand
GACGCTTTGACGTCTATGTGGACACAAACTCCCCAACAAACCACTTCACGCCGACTGGATTCATGGGAGACCCGGACACTATGTCGGTGGACCTCCAGGACATGACCCAGCCCTACTCCGGTGGAACCGCAATCCGCCTTGAGGTCACTCCATGGAAGCCAAAACCCAAACCAGAGATGGTGGGGGACGTAATCTCCGGCGACGTCATCACGGGGGATATCCAGGAAGAGGAACCCTATGAACCAGTTCACTGGTCCGGCCTCTTCTGGCAGAACCCCGCCGACAACTGGGGAGACATCAACGGTGGTTACGACCTGGGCAAGTTCAACACCCTGGTCTTCTACGCCAGAGGGCTCACCGGGGACGAGGTCCTCAGTTCAGTAAAGATCGGAGGCATCGGACAAGGGGAGGAAGCACCCTTTGCCGACTCGGCCGAGAAAGAGGCCGGCCCCATTCAACTGTCCACGGAATGGCAACGTTTCTCGGTGAATCTGTCTCGAATGGACCTCTCGTACATCAGCGGCGGTTTCTGTCTGGTGTTTGAAGAGAAGGACAATCCCGAAGGGGCTGTGGTCTTTGTTGACGAAATCTACTTCACCTACGACCCGGGGGCCGAACCCTCAGCCCGGCAGACAGAGTTCCCGTTCTATGTCTACAAGGACCATGCCTGGTACATGAATCGCTTCTTCCCCAGTGGAACCATGGGTGACGGCAACGGAATCACCATGAACACCGAGCAGATTGACAACCCACAAAGCGGTGAGTCCTGCGTGGAATTCACTTACAAGCCCACCGAAAAACCGGAAGAGCGATGGTTCGGCGTGTATTGGCAACACCCCGAAGGAAACTGGGGAGCAATTGACGGAGGATACGACCTCTCTGAAGCAACTCGGCTGACTTTCTGGGTTCGAGGAGCCAAAGGGGGAGAGCGCATCGAGGAGTTCAAGCTGGGAGGACTCACGGGAAAGTACCCTGACTCCGACGTGGCCGGAATCGGCCCAATCGTCCTGGAGAAGGAGTGGAAGCAATACATCATCGAGTTGCGGGGAAGAGACCTCTCAAACATCAGCGGCGGGTTCTGCTGGGCAGCGTCCGTGGAAGAAGTTCCCCCCGAGGGAATGACCCTCTATCTGGATGAGATTCGCTACGAGAAATAGCCCCCCCCCCAGAGAGGAACCTCTAGCTGCGCTTCTTCCAAACGACCAAACCGACAACCAACAACAACAAGAGCAGCCCTCCCCCCAGACCAACGGGAAGCCAGGGGAGACCCCCTTCGGCCTCAGAGTCTCCGCAGTGGTTGGCGAGCTCGGCTTTCAAGGAATCCAGCTTGTCACTGATGTCGTCCAGTTCCTGACTCTTGAGGTTCACCCATCGAGCGTTCAGAATGGGGTCCGACTTCTCTACCGCCTCACGAACTCGTTCGAGGTCGTCCAAAGTTCCCTTCACCTTCCGCAGATTCCTTCGGCATTTCACTGGAGGACGTTCGGCTCCATCCTCTCCCTCGGCCTCGGCAACCAACGCTTGGGCTTCCCCTTCGATGGACTCAAGTCGAGTCAGGAGAGACTTTCGATAATCCTCCCGCCACGCCTCCACAGCGCGGCGCCACCCTCGGTCCTCAAGCTTCTTCACCATCTGCTTCTGACGAGCCTCTAGCTGCTTGACCGTTCGCTCCGCATCGGCTGCCAACCCCTTGTCCGTCATCACCTTGAAGTCCCGGGCTTCCCGAACAATCTTTCTGGCTTCGTCGATTGCATCAGAGACTCGGTCTGCAGGCACCGGAGCCACACACTTCCCGTCGGAGCAGACTCCAGGAATGGCGCACTCTCCCGTCCACTTACACGCCTGGCCATCCACGCCGCCCACTGCAAAGACTTCCACCGCCTCCAAGGAGCACGCCTCGGAGTTGGTAATGGAATCCAACACTGAACGCTTGCGATCCTCCAACTGGCGACCGCTCACCGCTTCTTCCTTGCAGTTGCGATTCACGCGTTCCACGTTCACCTGACGAATCACCTTCTCCGCTTCCTCTGTGCGTCCCCGCACCCCTTCGACGACATTCATCTTGGGTGCGCCAGCGGTTTCCAACTCGGCGGCCCCCTTCTTCAGCTCTCGGAGCTGGTCCAGGGTCTTCTTCAGTTTGGCAAAGACTCGACCGTAGGAGTTGCACGGGAAGGTTGTGGTGAACTTCTCGATCTCTTCCTCCTGGCGCTTCGTCTCGTCCTCGTTGAGGCGATCCATCTGTGCTTTGCACTGAGTGATCAGCTCATCCACCTTGTCCTGCACCGTCCACAGAGCCTCCTCTTCGGGGGTAGGCTTCTTGCAGGACTTCATGCAAACCTGGTACTGCTCCAACGACTCCAGGAAGAGGTACATGTCCAGAAAAGTCCGAACGATTCGATTGATGGGCTTCAGGTTCCCCTCACAAATGGGACCGTGGTTGCCCAGGTCCTCGTACCCTGTGAGATCCTGGTAGGTTAATCGGTGGCGGATATCTCGGGAGTTCAAGTCCTGAATTTCACTGTCACGATTCCGAAAGAAATCATGCAGGTCGGTGAAGGCTCCGTCCCCGGCGCAAGCTTCCGCCGGACTCAACAGCCACAAATGCTCCTTCATGGCCGCGACGTTGGCAGTGGCACAGTTGGGAGTCGAACCGATGGAATCTGCGATGGCATTGAGAGACTTCACCGCGGCCGTCTTGAAGTCATCGCAGGCCTGACGGAATCGACCCGCACATTGCAAGTCCGTCTGGAGATAGGTCCGGAGCAGGAGGACGTCATGGGCGGTCTTCTGCAAGCTGTCGTTACACCCCGTGTCCTCCGCTACAACCCTGACGACCTTTCCCTCGCAACGCTCCACGCATGCACCGTAGTCCAGCCTGGCGAGGGCGACACCGGTCCAGAGAACGCCAGTCAATCCAACCACAGTCGCCAGCAACATCACCGATTTTTGTCTCATATTCTTGATGGTTCCACCCTGTAGTTTCGAAATTTCACGAAGGTCCAAATGCCCACTCCGTGTGCTACGGTTTTGTCAGGGAATTTAGCAGCAGTAGACGACTTGTTCAAGTCAAAGTCCCAGTCAGTCCCACTCAAGACGTTGCCGAACGATGCGTTTCCCCATCCGACCGACGACCCAACAAGACTGCTGAACAACACCGTGCGCAGGGAGCCTATTCCCCCAGGATTCCACAGAATTCAGCGCCGGCAACACCCGTTGGACCCCTTCTCCAGAGACCGCCACAAGTCGTACACCACCCGGGACATCAAGCAACGCTTGAGCCCCTCCCTTCCCAAAAGACCGCAGACTTCCCTCCCGAATCCCCACTGAATTCTCGTACCCGCAAAAGGAGGTGCCATCTACCACGAGACAACGCTTTGCTGTCTCAGAAACCTCCGCAACCCAGTGTCCGTTCTCAAGGAAATGCACAACGCCTGCCCCCAAGTAGGGGCCAAAAACCGCGTCGTCCACTCGAATGCTCACCTGGTCTGAGTCCACGGTTAATCTCGCAAAATGTTTGCCGTCCGCAGACCACACCGGCGAGGCCACGGCCTGATGCTTCTCCAACGGTCCAGCCGGCGTGTGCAGCCGTTCCCACTTCTCGTGCACCTCCACAAACGCCAATCCCTCGGCGCCGGGCACAACCAC
>CALFHQ010000116.1 GCA_937876385.1 uncultured Pseudomonadota bacterium | reverse complement strand
CACCAGTTCTATCTGTCCCCAACAGTGGGAATCGGACTTCTGGGGATCCTCGGAGATGTTTATGCAACGGAACTGATTCCCGGCTGCCCCGGACCGACCCAGGAGTGTGGGCATTGGAAGGAAGTCACGAGAAAGCCGGTGGAGATGACCCGAGTCATGCCCCTCTTCATGCTCTCTGCTGCGCTGGAATATGAACTGGATGCGGACACCCAACTATCCATCGACGTGGGCTTCGCCAACCTGCCCTACGTGGGAATCAGCTTTCGAAGATACCTCTCCCACTAAAGCGTCGAGAGACCAACCACAAGAAGACAAGAAGCATCAGCGGCCAGGAGTTGCCGGTTGACGAATGACTGCAACCACCGCCTCCACCGCCATCAACGGCGGCGTCAACTGGCGTAGTGTCTGTGTTGGGAATCACGAAAGGTTCGGTAGCTTCTGCGCGCAAATCGTCAGAAGGAATGACCTCCACTTCTCCCAGTTCCGAATCCAAATCCAGGTCGGCGCCAATCTGGTCTGTGGAGACCGTGTCGTCTACCGGCTCCACAACCTCGGGTGAGTCGTCCACAGGCTGCACCACCACACATTCAGGGGGAGACGGATCCGGCTTCTTGAGACAATCCGCCTTTCCCGTGGTGGCGTTGGTGCCACAATAGACATAGGCGCCAAAGACAGGATCCGACGCAAGGTTCAGGCAGTCGTAGCTTCGGTCCATTCCAAACTCGCACCACCTGAGTACTGTCCCATCACAACATCCCTGCAACGGAATGGACGGGCAACTCTTGTCGGGTGCAGCGACGTCGGGCTCTACCACGTCCGTGGTCACTGGTATGGCCGGACAGATGAGGGGATAGTTTTCTCCAGGATCCTCCCCGAGACCCCCACAATCGTAATAGCCTGAGGCCCCCGCAATGTGCCAGCCACAACTGTTTGACGGTGCCGGCAAAACCCCGCAATCCAGCCGACAGAGGAACTTCCCTGACTCGCAGAAATAGAGTTCTCCATCCTCCGAGCAGCACCCCTGGAACCCAACATCCTGACAATCCTCTGACACCAGGGTGCCGACTTTGCACTTGGGCTCCACCACGACCTCTTCCTGCACATCGAAATTCACCGAAGGGCAGAACTTGGGAAGGGCTCCCGTGGGGTCAGAACCCACACCCCCGCAATCGTAGGAACCGGTCTCGTCCTTCCAACCGCAGGCATTGAAAGGAGCCGGATTGCCACCGCAATCCAACGAATGCAGACCGGCCCAGTCACACCAGACAAGCTCATTCCCGATGCAGCAGCCGGAGAACCCAACCCCCTGGCATTGTGCCTGCAACGCATCTTCTTCGACCACGTCCGTCCCCGTAGAAGGGCAGGACCCCAGATAGGTTCCAGATGGGTCGGTTCCTTCTCCACCACAAACGTAACGGTCTTCATCCAGACTCCAACCACACGAGTTGAATCCGGCGCTTACACAGTTCTGAATGGAGAGTGCTCCGCCCTGGCAACGCACGAGGGCCAACCCCTCGCAACACCCAATGGAAGAGACCAAACCGCACGGCGTGTTGCAGGCTCCACAATCTCCAGGACAGTTGGCACAGGATTCCCCGGAAGTACACAGGCCGTCGCCGCAACCTTCCTTGACGCCGCACCCTCCGCAAGAATCCACGCATCGAGAAACGCAAAGCGCATCCCACTGCCCAGCACAGCAATAGGGGTCAAACTCGCAAACACACCCTTCACAGGTGCAATCTCCGCACCCGGCATGAGCATCGGGCTCACACCCCCCGTTGAATTCGCACTGTCCGGAGACGCAGTGGTGGAACAGCGGACACGCCGGTGAACACGTTTCCCCCCGGGCCGTTCCCACTCCGGCGAGGAACACCAACACCACCACCAATGCCCCGAACGACCCTTTCAACCACTTCATCATCCCGTTCCAACTCCAGCAATGGACTGACTTGACAGTTGCACAGAGGATAGCGAAATCAAGACCAAAAGCAAAGCCCTTCGGTTCCAGCGGACCTTCAAATCTGTGGGGCGTTGACACTCCAGTGAAAAGCCCTACAATAACGATGCAGACGAGGTCACAGACAAATGAACGACAGAACGGAAGAACCACAAAACGCCGAACCGACCCCAACCGAAAAGCCAACGGGGATTCCCTACATTGAGATCCTCTTCGGGGCTCAAAAGGGGACACGGCATGTAATTGATGACAGCGAAGTAACCGTCGGACGAAGTCCCGACAGCAACTTCATCGTGGACGACCCCCTGGTAAGCCGGAAACACCTCGCCCTCCTTCACGGACCCGAGGGGTTGGTCATCCAGGACAGAGGAAGTGTCAACGGCTTTCGAGTTCAGGGCAAACGGACAGAGCACGCACGCCTCAACGAAGGAGACGTCATTGAGTTGGGCTCTACCGTGGTCGTCCTGAAATACGGAGAGGCCCCTGCATCCTCCCCGGCCTATCCCCCCACAAATATCGGCCGCACTCAGCGAATGCCCACACTGCGGCAACCCGCTCCAGAACCCCAGACTCCCTCGGAAGTTCCCATGGAATTGGCCGAAAGTGCTCCAATTCCGGCGTCCATGGGAGGTGTCCGGCGGTGGGTGCAGACCCCTCGCTCCCCCTGGTTCATCCGTATCGTCTCCTGGTCGGTAGTCCTTATTCTCACCATGGGGGGGTTCCTCCTCTTCACCGAGCTTCTAGACACGACCCAGGGAGTCTCCCTTACGAAACCCACGGCAGTCGCCGAAGAAGAAGGTGCCACCGCTCCCGAGCTTAGAAAGCGAATCCGACTGCCTGTCCCCTCGAATGTTCCCGGCTCCCTCCAGGACTCCCCCGTGGACGACACTCCGGACGTCGCCGAAGACAGCTTTCAGGAAGCCCGGACCCTGGAAGAAAAGGGACAGTTCGGCGACGCCTTGACCATTTACCAGGAAATAGCCCGTCGGTACCCGGAGTTCACCCCGGCCAACGGGCAACCCATCGCCGAGCACGTTGACCGGGTGGAAAGGACCCTGCAGTTCGAAAAGGCCGTCGGGGTCGGCCGGGAGCTCCTCGACACCAACAGTCGAGACCACGCGGCCATGGCGCAAGCCATCCAGAACCTGGCCAAGATCCCAACCACCAACGGGCTGTTCGGGGAGAAGGCCATGTACCTGGCCGAACGCCTCCGAAGTCGGGTGCGACAACTCGAGCATGGGTTCATCGAGGAAGAGCCCGAACTGAACAACAACCCCTCCACCATTGATGGAGACATCAAGGAAGATGCGGCACCGACGGGAAAAGAGGACAACGCCACTCCAGAGGAAGCCAAAGCCCGAAACACCGACCAGGCAGCGGGCAAGCAAGCCCAACAGAAGGCTCGGTATCTGTACTCGAAAGGGCAGTTCACCCGGGCCGTCGTGGTTCTGCAGGAAGGGGCTCGCCTCTCGGACTCCCCACGCCAGGCCAGAGACCTCAACAACCTCGCAGCACAAGTTCAGCGATTCGCCAAAGAGTACGAAACAGCCAACAACCTTCTGGGTATCCCCGGAAAGGAGCTCGAGGCCCTGGACGCTCTCAGCAGCGCCATCTCCAAAGACCAAAAGCTGTTCAAGGAGCACACCAGCGCTCTTCGAAAGAAGGGAGCCGCAACCCACGCCACCTTGAGCAAGCGCTACTTCGACAGCGGCTCTTACATCGCAGCCCGAAAGCACCTCGACAGTGCCCTCGACATGGACCCCACCTTGGAAGAGGGGAAGAAGCTCTCATCCCTCTACTCCTTTAAAGCAGGGGAACTTCTGAAGAAAGCGCAGGACACGGCCAATATCCCCGAAGCCCTCGAGATGGTGAGTCAGGCGAAGGCGCTGGCCGGTCCAAACGGCCCCGTCGGAAAAGAAGCCGTTCTCCTCGAAGCAGACCTGAAGGAAAAGGTCCAGTAGTCCCCTCTGGTCCAGTAGTCCCCTCTCAACTCCCCTCCTCTTTCCCGGCCAGAACCCGACCCGGCTAAATCACCGAACCCATCGGAATTGATCGGTTTTTTGGCCTCCGTCCAGATCGGATCTAGACTGCGTGATCCAGGCATCGTGAGACCGATTTCAAAGGGGAAATATAGTTTCAGAAAGGGGCTAAAGAGCCCCACCCCACCACCGATAATCGGCGGCCGTTGAAAACGAAGCCGCCAAAGAGGAGAGAAGACATGAAACAGGTTATCGCCATCGCAGCAGTTGCCATCTTCGCCGTTCTCGTATCCATGTCCACGAACGCTTTGGCGGATACCGACGCCCCCAACTACTTCCCCACAAAGATTCAGCTCACTGTAGAACAGCAGAAGCTGGTTCAAAGTGCAAAGGACCAGGGAAGAAATCAGCTTGTTCTTCCGCTCACGTTCAACCAGGAAGATTACCTTGAGACCGCCTGGGCCGGCTGGCACAGCGGCGTGATCACCGTCTACACGGCAGATTGCCACGAACTCCTCGGCGAAGCCATGGTGGTTCCCGAATAGGTTCTCACTTCTTGACTAGCTGCTTGACCCTCGCCACCGAATTCTTCACAAGCCCTTCCCCCAACACAAACGCTCCGTAAGCCATCAGGCTCAAAGGAATGGTGCCTTTTGTCAGGTGTCGGACGACCTGGGTCGGTCTGGCGTAGAATCGGAACATCCCTGCCCGTTGAATCTCAAGCAGTTCGGCAACCGTCATTCCCTCGGGCGCTCCCAGAAGCTCTTCGTCCCCCGAGGCCCAGTTGTACCAGGAGTTGAACTTCTCGAACTGCTTGGCATCGATCTGGTCCTTCATGTCTTCGTAGAGCTGAGAACCCGGGTACGGAATCGTCACCGCAAATTTGGCGAAATCAACATCCAACTTGATGGCGAAGTTCACTGTCTCCCAGCACGTCTCTGCGGTGTCCCCGGGTAGACCCAGCATAAAGAAACCGATGGAAGTGATTCCCGCCTTCCGACAGGCTTTCGCTGCTGCTTCCGCCTGCTCTAGGGTGGTTCCCTTTCCGACCCCATCGAGGATCTTCTGGTTTCCCGACTCGAACCCGAAAAACAGCACGGAGAGGCCCGCTTCCTTCAGACGGACAAGCAGCTCTTCGTCCACCATGTCTACCCGGGTCTCGCTGATCCAGCGCACCTTCTTGTGCAATCCACGACGAATCAACTCGTCGGCAAACTGGAATCCGATCTTCTTGGTCCAGGGGAAATAGGCATCATTGAATCCAAACCACTTGAATCCGTAACGCTCCACCCTCTCCTCGATTTCGTCGACGACCTTAACCGGGTCTCGCAGTCGAACGTTCTTGAACCACTGGTCCTGCGAGCAGAAGACGCACTTAAAGGGGCAACCGCGGCTGGCCATCACCGGAAGAGGGGTCGAATAAACACCGATGAGGGGTAGATACATGTATCGCTCAGCAAAGACATCCACACCCGCCCAGGAGGGGTACGGCAATTCGTCCAAATCGGCGATGAGTTCCCTTCGAGGATTGGCCCGAATCGTCCCGTTGTCCATCCACGTGACCCCTTCCACCCCCTCGAGAGACTTCCCGGCTTCCAAGGCAGCAACGGCAGCTCGCAACGTGTACTCCCCTTCACCACGGACGATGAAATCGGCATACCCGTTGGTCAGAACATCGTCGGCAAACAAGGTCGCATGCTGGTTTCCCCAGACAATCTTCGTTCCCGGCATCTCGGCACGAATCCCTTTCACAAGCTCCAGAATGTTCGTCACTGTGGTGGTCAACGCACTGAAACCGATAAGCTCGGGAGCATCTCGCTTCAACACCTGAACCAACTCCTCGTTGCTCAAACGCCTCGGGACCTGGTCATATATTGTGACGTCATGCCCTTCCTTCTCCAGCACCGCTGCCAGATAACCTGCGCTCATCGGCAACAGGTAAGGAAAAAGCTGGTTGTATCTGGGATTGCTAACTCCTGCCTTACTTCCCGGCAGGACCAATGCGACTTTCATGGTGTACCCTCCAATCTGCGAGACAGTGTAGGGCACAGGCTCTCAGGGCGCAACACTCCTGTTGCCGGCTCGTCAAGACGTCAAGGGTTGAGCCCTCCGACATGGAGCAGAAGTTGATTTGTGACACGCAAACGTGCAAGAATGGCCCAGCGCGGAGGACACCATGAGTCGAAAACTGTTTTGCCTTGCAATGTCGCTGGCTTTTGTCTTTGCAACCGTTGCCTGCGGAAAGCAAACGGACAAACCCAATGCTGACGCAACCAACCCTCGCAGTACCCTGGACGTACAACCCACGTCAGAACCCGAATCCGAACAAATCGAGACTGGAGGAGAGGTTGCAGCCCCAGAGGAGACTCCCGAGGCCGCAGAACCGATCGCTGAGACCAGTCCCAAACCGACTGACGAACCCATCGAAATACCCGAGAAACCTTCCCCCCCAGCAACGGATGCCGAGACTTCTGATGCACCTGCAGCCAAAGAAGCGGTGACGGCTCCAGTCAAAGACCCTGGCGAGCCCGAATCAGCGGAACCGACGGTGACAGCGAAACCAGCTCCGGCGGAGGGAGGCACATCTGCTACCCAGGAACCGGAAGCCGCAGAACCAGAAGCCGCAGAACCAGAAGCCGCAGAACCAGAAGCTGCCGAGCCAGAGGCTGCCGAGCCAGAGGCTGCAGAACCAGAAGCTGCCGAACCAGAAGCTGCCGAGCCAGAAGCCGCAGAACCAGAAGCCGAGGGTGCCACCGCTGAAACGACTGACGGACCGGTGGAAGTGAAGAATCCGCCGACGGTGGACGCCGAGAAATCGGGCAAGATATTCGAAGTAGCCCGTGAGAAGATCGAAAAGGGCAAACTCGAAGAGGCCACTGCTTTGATGGAAGAGGGGCTTGCAATGCAACCGCTGGACCATGTGAACCGACGAAATCTGGTCCACATCTACTTGAAGTTGAAGCAGTACGACAAAGCAGCCACCCACCTGAAGCTCCTGGTCTCGGAGTTTCCGCAGCGGATGGATTTGTGGGGACACCTCGGACGTGCACAGGCTCAGTTGGGTGACCACACCGACGCAGTGGCATCCCTCTCTATAGCCATGAAGAAGATGTTCCGAGACGTGGATCTCGCTCTGGACCTGGCCAGAGAGCAGGTGAAGATCCAGCGCTACTCAGACGCCATCGCCACATTGGACGCTGTGTTACAGCAGGGGGAACGAGTGGGGGAATTGCTCGAAGAAAAGGGCAACATCCTCGCAATGATGGGAGAGTACAAAGAAGCCTACAAGACCTACAAGCAGCTCCAGCAGATTCGACCCCGGTACGACATCGCCATCATCATGGCGAAGATTGCCGAACGCTTCGACCGATGCGACGACATCATCGATTCTCTGGCCGGGTTCCAGCAGAACTTCGAAGGTCCGGAGGCCTACTTGTTGTTGGCCAAATGTTCCATGAAGAAGGGTCGATTGGACGAGGCGCAGGTGCTTCTGGCAGCGTCCTTGAAAAACAACAGCAATTGCTTCGAGTGCGCTTTGAAATTGGCGGACACCTACTTTTTGAAGGAAAACTGGAAGCTCGCCATTCAGTTCTACACGAAGGCCGCCGGATTGGACCCGAAGGACTACC
>CALFHQ010000115.1 GCA_937876385.1 uncultured Pseudomonadota bacterium | reverse complement strand
GTCGAAGTTGTCGTCGACCGGCTCGATTTCCATTGAAACTCGCTCTACGATCTCCAATCCGTATCCGGTGATTCCGACGATCTTCCGAGGGTTGTTTGTGAGGAGGCGGATCTTCTTCAGCCCCAGTTCCCGTAGAATCTGAGCGCCGATACCGTAGTCTCTGAGGTCGGGCTTCAGCCCCAGTGCGACGTTTGCTTCAACGGTATCCTTGCCGTGATCTTGCAGATTGTATGCTTTGATCTTGTTGGCCAGGCCGATGCCACGCCCTTCTTGGCGCAGGTACAAGACAACCCCTTTTCCTTCCTTCTCGATGATCTCTTGAGACTTGTGGAGTTGAGGACCGCAGTCGCATCGGGTGGAACCGAACACGTCCCCGGTAAGGCACTCACTGTGAACTCGAACCAGCGTGGGTTCCTCTTCGTTCAACTCACCCAGGACGAAGGCGGGGTGGTGAGAACCATCAATCTTGTTCTCAAAAACTCGGACGGTCCATCGGTTGTTGTCAGCTCGAGGAATGGTAGCATCGGCCAGCTCCTGCACGAACCCTTCGCTGGCTATTCGATAGCGGACGAGGTCGGCGATGGTGGCAACCTTGATGCCGAACTTCTCGCCAAACTCCAGGAGCTGCGGCATTCGAGCCATGGTGCCGTCTCCGTTCATGATCTCGCAGATAACCCCAGAGGGTTTGAGGCCGGCCAGGCGAGCCAGGTCCACGGACCCCTCGGTTTGTCCGGTTCGCACTAGAACGCCCCCGTTTCGAGCCTGAATGGGGAAGATGTGTCCAGGACTCACGAGGTCGTTGGCAGTGGATTCGTCGGCAACAGCCGCCTGGATGGTAGTCGCTCGATCGGCGGCTGAGATCCCCGTCGTCACCCCTTCTCTCGCTTCAATGGAGACCGTAAACGCGGTACCAAAGCGGGATTCATTCAGGTTCGACATCAAGGTGAGACCCAACTCTCGCACTCGCTTCTCCGTGAGGGTAAGGCAGATGAGGCCTCGTCCGTGGGTGGCCATGAAGTTGATGGCCTCGGGGCTGGCGAATTCCGATGCGATGACGAGATCGCCTTCGTTTTCACGGTCTTCGTCGTCGGCAAGGATGACCATCTTTCCCTGCTGTATGTCTTTAATTGCTTCTTCGGTTGTAGCTATCTGCATCTCGGTTCTCCTTTAGGGCCGCATAGCGCAACCCGGCCGTAGTATAGGAAACCAAACCGGAACGTCCAGAAGATCTTTGCCTGCGAGGCGAATGGAAGGGAGACGCGGGCCCGAAAGCCAGGAATTTACGGCAGCTTGAAGACCCGAGCAAAGATGTGAACAGCCAGCGGTGGTGTAGTGACACTGGACCACGTGATCACGTAGGCCCCGTTCTCCAAAGCGGCAACCGAGGGGTTCTGCTGCTCTCCAACGACGGTCTGGTTCACCAGGAATTCCTCTTCGTTCTGGGCGATACCGTCCTTGTCGAAGACCTTTGCTGCGACGCCGTAGGTCGTACCCGATTCTCCGACAAGACTGGGACTCTCCCAGGTGACAATGATGAAGTTGTCGTCGGAAATGGCAATGGCCGGGTCTCGCTGGCTCCCTGCCTGTACATCGGTGTTCACCGGGATATCCGTGTTGGTGTAGACCTTCTCTCCAGAAGGATTGAGGATCTGCATGAAGACCCCGGTGCCGCCTGCGTCCTGCCCGTAGGATTCCCAGGAGAGGGCGCTCCAGCCGGCTCGGAGTCCGAACATACCGGCAATCACGCCATGCTTCTGCCCGGAAGTTTCATAGTTGTTTACAAGAATTTCACCGCCGGTCTTGGCCAGAGTGTCTGTGAAAGACTGGAAGATGACGGCCTGACTGTCGGCGTCCTGCCCCTTGCTTGTCCAGGTCGCTCCCCAACCGCCATCGTCCAGGGCAGCGATGTCCACCCAATACTGATCGTCGGGAGTTGTGGTGTTGAGCAGGGTTTCTGACGTCAGCGGATTGCTGTCGGGGCCGAACACCCGCCCGTACACCCCCAGCAGCGCTGGATCGGCACCCTCAGCGGATTCCCAGACCACGGCAAAGGAGCCGTCACTGAAGGCCGAAATGGCTGGATCAGCCTGGGACCCCACGGTGGTCTCCGTGCAGGGGATTTCCCCCCCGACCTTGGTTCCATCGGCCGCAAACCGCTGGGCGTAGACACCCAGGGAGTCACCATCTTGACTGCCGCTGACCCAGGTCACAATGAACCCACCCTCGACGCTGGGGATAGTGGCCACGTCGGGGTCGTTCTGGTCCCCGGCTGTGGTGGTGTTGACCTTGAACTCCGGCCCCATGGCTTGCATGCTCGGTCCGTAAATTCGAGCCACGACGTCGTCCAGGGTTCCCCCGAAGGCGGTCTCAGTTTCGTACACGATGACGAAACCTCCCCCGGGAAGGGCTGCGACTTGCGGTTCGTTGTTCTGGTTGAACACGGCAACCGACTGGGTGGTCACCTGAATTTCGTTGTTGTTGACGCACGTACCGTCACCGATACAGATCTGGCCCGCAGCACAGATTCCTTCCACGTTCCAGGTCAACCCGTTGAGGCACTCCTGAATCTCGTTGCCGTCGCAGCGACGCTCTCCCGGATAGCACGCCTTGCACGTTCCATCCACGCACACGGGGGTGTTCCCGGAGCAGGCGGGAAGGTTGCCGTACCAGGTACCTGAGGCACACAGGTAGGGCTGGCTGGAGGTTCCGCACGCTTTCTGGCCGTCGGCTACTGCGATGCACTCGTTGGAAATGGGATGAATCATGATGCAGGCGGTTCCTGTGGAGGAGCAGTAGCTCTCTCCAAAGGGGGGTTGCGTTGCATGCGAAGGTGAGGCAGTTTCCGTCCTCTGAGCAGGGTTCGCAGAACTGGCAGGCCGCTTCGTCAACGAGGCCATCGCAATCGTTGTCGAGGGAATCGCAAGAGAACTCGGCGTCGGCTTCGTAGCCGGTCAGATTCTCGTAAAGACAATCCCAGCCAGTTGTACCCAGACATAGAGCGTCCAAACTCTCGTCGTTGCAAACGCCGAGGGTAACGCACGCCCCGGTGTCCTGCCATGCCAGGTCTTCGTCGGTAGCTCCGTCGCAGTCATTGTCCTTGCCGTCGCAGGTGATTTCCTTGTCACCATCGTAGTTGCTCACTTCGTCGTAGTAGCAGATCCAATCTTCGTCCACGCACTGGGCTGTAACCCCGCCGGTACCGCACACTCCGGCGGTCTTGCAGGGTGCACCGTCGGCGCCGCCGATCTGGTTCAAGTCTTCGTTCTTCTCTCCATCACAGTCGTTATCGAACTCGTCGCAACGTGTTTCCACGTCCTGAAATCCGGGAACGTCGTCGTAGTTGCACACCCACTGCGGAGCGTCATCCACGACATCGCAGCTCCAATGGGCATAGGTTGAGCACAGGCCCAACATCCGGCAACCGCTCTTGAGTTTGGGGTTGTCGGTTCCAGCCGCGTCCCCGAGGTCGGCTGTCAGGTTTTCGTCGGTGGAGCCGTCACAATCGTTGTCCAGACCATCGCACTCCACCTCGACCAGAACGCCGGCGGAGGGTTCGTAGTTGTATCCATCTCCAAAGGAAGGAACCTGGGCGTAGTCACACAACCAGGTACCGTCCTGGCAGGTGGCGACGGTGCCGGTACCGCAAACACCTTTGTAGAGGCATGTGGTTTTGGTGGAGAGGATCTCCGGGGAGGTGGCGCTGATCTGCTCGTCCGTCTGGCCATCGCAGTCGTTGTCCATGGCATCGCACAAGCTGGTATTTCCCTGCTCCACTGCGACATAGTTCGCCACCTTGGAGGTGTCGCATTTGAACTTGTTGGAACCAGTGGCGCTATCGAACTCGCACTTGGTGTCCAGGCTGTTGAGGAGGCACACTCCCTTGCCGGCAACCTGGGCACAGGCGGTGTCCATCTGCAGCTTTCGACCGTCCAGGAGTTCGTCCGTGAGGCCGTCGCAGTCGTTGTCTTTCCCGTCGCACTTAAGCTCCTCCCAATAGCAGTTGGCGAGGTTGGGATCGCAGTCCTCCGGGAGGGCCACAAGCCCCGTGCTGTTGACGTCGTAGTGGCACGAGAAGGTCGCAGGAGAGGCACCGTCTTCGTTGCACACAGCGGACACGTTCCCATTGCACGCGCCCACATGGCGGCACGGAGTCAGCTCCATGGCGTCGCTGATTTCGATTTCGCCGGGATCGTCCACGGTACCGTCGCAATCGTTGTCGAGCCCGTCACACCAATGCTCACCGTCTCCGCCTGTGTATTCTTCCGAGGCAACATACCCCGGAACTTCATCGTAGTTGCACTTCCAGACGCTGGTAATGAGTGTTCCTGACGACAAGATGGGCTCGCAGGACATCCGCACCGAGGTCTCCCCGGTCATGTAGCTTCGCTGGCAGATACCGGGCAACACGGGCATGCCGTAGGCGTCCATCACGGGTGCGTCGACTTTCACGCCGTTGATGGTGACCTTCTCAATAATGGGACAATCGTCCCAGACGATGGGCTCAGAGCCCTGGCAGTCGGGGTGGTACTGTGCGCACAGTGGCTCTTCGCAGTCCATCTCTCCGTCACCATCGTTGTCAATTCCGTCGGTGCAATCCTCGGGATAGACGGGCCACTGGAGTCCTTCGTCGATGCTGCCGTCGCAGTCATTGTCCAGCCCATCGCAATGGTCCTCGGCGCCGCAGAGCGGGTCCGAGCTATCATCGCAGGCGCCAGCGGGTCGGTATTCAAAGGCGGGATCCCCAAGGAGGGAGTCGTAGTTGCAGACCCACACTCCGCCGGTGCACACCGCCTCCGTCTTCCCCTGGCAAACTCCCTGGTAGAGGCACGGGCTGTTTTCGATGGTCAGGTCTTCATCGGTTTCGCCGTCGCAGTTGTTGTCCACGGCGTCGCAGGTGGCTTCCTCTTCCTCGTACCCTTCTACCGCATCGATGCTGCACTCGAACAAACCATCGGCGCATCGGAAAGCGACTCCAGAGTTGATGATCCACGCCATTTGCGGGTCTCCTTCGAGTACCTCCACGCTGCAAGCGCCAACGAACTCGGGACAAAGCGGGGAGAAGGACAGCGCCTCCAGCTCGGCCGTATCGAGTCCGGCATCATTCCCGTGAAACTCGTCCGTTTCTCCGTCGCAGTCGTTGTCCAACGAGTCACACCACTTTCCCGGGTTGTCCAGGTCCAGTCGCTCGTCCTCAACAAAATCGTCCTCGATGCCGGTAAAGTCACATGCCCAACCGTAGTCACCGTCGGCGTTGGCACAGGCGATAACGATGGAGTCGGCATTGGAGGGCGCGGCGCAGACCCCTTGATTCATGTCTGGGCAAGCGGTTTCCAGCGTTACGCCAGAGAACTTCTCAAATTCGTCGGGAATGCCGTCGCAGTCGGAGTCGATCCCGTCGCACGCCGTATCGTCTACCTCGTAGCCTTCAACGCCAGAGTAATCACAGCTCCACTCCCCCTCGAGGCAAACAGCGATCCCTTCAACACCTTCGCACAAGCCAGCGATGCGGCAGTTGGGTTCCCCTTCGCACTCCACCGCCACGACATCGGTGTCCGTGGCATCCTGCGGCTTTGCATCGGTGGTCTCGCCAGCAGTACCTTCATCCGCGGGGTCCGTATTGAGAGCGGGAGGACAGGCCGTGGCCAGAAAAGTTACCAGAACCAACGGTAGAAAATGTGCCAGCGTTCTCATATCTTCAAACCTCGCAAAGAGTAATCCGCATCAAAATGTAAAGGCAGCGTCGAGGAGGACCCCTTTCCCGTCGGAATCGGGGCTGATGGTGAGGAGATTGAAGGGGGCTGCTTCATCGTCGTCTCCCCCATCATCCAGAAGCACCATGAGGAGGCCGCCGCCCAGCAAAGCCCCGCCGGCGACGCCGGTGATCATGGTAATAAGCCAACTGGTCTGCACCTGCTGGTTCAAGTCGTCTCTTCTGGGGTCACCGCTGTTCAAGCTGTTGGCTTCGGTTGCCGCCGAGTTCATGTCATAGGCGAAATAGCCGGCGGCCCCACCCGATGCGAGCCCCAATCCCATGGTGATCCAACCCCACGTGGAAAGAGACCACCCGCCACTTTCTCGAACGTCCATGATTTGTGTAGGAATGGCGTCTACCGGCTGTTTGGAGCGCACAAGATCAGCACGCACAGACACCCCTCGTCTCGCCGGAGCGTCCACAACGCCGGTCCAAGCCATGTGGTCCTTGGCCCACACCTGCACGACATGGTCTCCCGCTGCGATTCGAGCCTTGAAGGGGGTGCTTCCGACTTGGGTTCCATCCAGGTAAACGTTGGCATTCTCCACGTTCGCCGTTACCACCAGCTCGGACTTCCCTTCGGCTTTGCCCAGCTCCAACTTCACCGCCATTTCTTTTCCGGCCTTGGCCGGGAATTTCGCGCTGCGGGGGACAAGCCCCTCTCGCTCGTATCGAACGGAATAGTCGCCGGGGCTCAGGTAGCGCACCCAGGTTGTCTCGTCCATGAGTTCGGTGGTCTGAGTCCCGTTGGAGTCTGTGATGGATAGTTTTCCGCCCGGAGGATAGACGTCGAACACCACTCGTGCTCGACCGCCGGCATACTCGTCGCGCAGGCGGCTGACGATGGCGACGACCTGGTCGTCCGGCTGCTCCGACTCGAGCGTCAGGTACTTCTCTCCCAAGACGAGGGCTCGTTCTGAGTTTCCATTGGCATAGGAAGCCCGCACCAACCCGGCGAGGTATCGACTGTCTGGAAGGATGGAGTAGGCCTTGTGGAAGGCGAAGATGGCCCGGGGGTAGTCCCTCATTTCGTACAGCAACTCCCCTCTGGAAAACTCTGTTTCGGCGTCACGGTACCCTTGGGCCGCCGCGGTCGTCGTCAGGGTTACCAGCACCAGAGCGCTCAACAAACCGGCGATTCTGTGAATCAATGTGCTCTCCCTCGATAAATCGGGTCCCTCGTCCCACTGTCCCAGTCGCAAGAACAGTGAGCACACCACGATATAATCCTACAGCCCGCTACCCTTCACTTCAAATTATTTCGCTGCAATCAGCCCACCGGCGGCCATTTCGACCGACGACCCCAGACCGAGGATGCCGCACTTGAAAGCGAGCCGGGTCTCTTGGAGGTGTAGCAAGACTCCACAACCCTGTTTTTCCTTGCAAGGCGTCATGGCCGGTGCCATTGTCAAGGGGTGTGCGGCACAACTGCACCGGACAAAACAGACACAATCTTTAATTGGGGAAGGACAATGGGGAAAATTCGAATTGGTGTTTTGGGATTCGGGTTTATTGGGACGATACATGCCAAAGCCGCCGAGAATTGTGGTGACACCGAGTTGATGGGGGTCTGGACGCAGCCGGATCAGACGCTGGACAACCTCAAGCGCATGTTTCCGACAAAGAAGCACTACGAATCCCCAGAAGCCATGGCCGCAGACCCCGAAGTGGACGCCGTGGTCATCGGACTACCCAATTCGCTGCACCTGCCAATGGGCAAGCTGATGTTCGAAAATGGAAAACACGTCCTCATGGAAAAACCCATGGCCATGAACGTGCAGGAAGCCAAAGAACTCATCGAAGCGGCAAAGAAGGCCGACC
>CALFHQ010000114.1 GCA_937876385.1 uncultured Pseudomonadota bacterium | reverse complement strand
TCTCGGGCAGCGTCGGCAACCACCGAAAGCGTTTGCTCAATACGACGAGACGTTTGCGGGCCCAGAACAAGGGTGGCCTGGAAACCCCATCGATTCAGGAGCTCAACTCCCTGGGCCCACTCCTCGGCAGACATCTCGAGGTATGAACAGAACTCTGAACCCAGATAGACTCGTCTCACTCGGGTCCGGGCAAAATTTCCAAAGGCGGCGCTGAGGGCGCTCATGGCCTTGCGCTCGAAGGCATGAAGGGGAAGGCTCCCAGGCTGGATATCACCCAGGAGCTTCGATGCCAGAAAGGAACTCTGCTTCCGCAACTGCGCCACATCGGCGAATTTGGCGCACCACTCAATCATCGGCCAACTCCGGGTAGTAGCAGAAGGTCTTCGAGGAGCAAACATCGGGAGCTTCCAGGAGCCCCCGGGCAAAAGGCGCTCCCTCGTTGAGGTGGCGCAGCATTCGGGCCACCAGGGTAGTTGTGGCCATTGCCTGTGAGGCTCGTCCCGGAATCTTAATGTGAGAAACGCCCTGTGTCATCAGCGGCCCAATGGCGCACAAGCCGCACTTGCCCAGGGAACGCACCGCCCAATGGCGAGGATCGTCCACCCAATGTGCGTCCGGCGGGTCCAAAGGAACGCCGCTCGATTCACCACGCCGAAAAAGGGTCTTGCGGATGTGATTGTTGCAGAAATCGCACGAGAATCCGTACCCATGCTCGGTGAAACACCTCGCTCCGTCGTAGACACACGGCTCCCCCATGACAAAGGCTTCGAACTCCAGCCCTTCCGGGGCATCATCCAGGATGGGGAGCATGTCGCCGTATGCCAACTCTCGAGGAAAAATGACTCGGGTGGCACCCAACCCGTGGAGCCACTCCACAGCCCTGGGATTGGTAACCCCGGCATCACCGCTGACATGGAGCCCCAACCCAGGAAACTCGGAACGAAGAGGGAGAAGGACACCGGGGTCTGCCACGATAATCGCAGACACTCCAAGCTTCACGGCGTCTTTGAGGAAGGGTAGGGCAGCATCCCACATGTCTTGAGTTATGAAATGCTCGTTGAAGGTGAGGGACACCGGAATGCCATCCCGGGTCGCCTGCTTCAAAACTGCTTCCAGACGGGTGCGCTCGATGAACTGCTGATTTTGGCGATAACGCCGGTTGGGGGAGACCTCAAATCCCCACCGCTTCCACCAAGGCTCGGGGACATATCCCAGGAAGAACTCCCCGGCTCCAGCCTCGGCGAGTGCGTGGGCGTACTCCGGTTCGGTCTGACCGTGCAATCCAACGACGATGGTGGGTGGTGTAGACAACTGCGCCTCCTGAGCCGGATTGTATCAGAGCGGGGGGTCTGTTACAATCCGCCTGAACGGCAGAGGGTGCACTCATGAGCGGTAGATGGGTCGAGTGGCTGAGAGCAGAAGGGGAAGGAAAGGGGACGAACCAACCCCTTCACTTTCCGTGGCTGTCGAAGCGGATTCCGTTGGAACTTGAGCTGTTTCAAGAAGGGCTCAAGCCTTCCCTCAAGCTGGAAGACTTGACCCCCGACGAAGGGGAGCGACTGAAGGCCGAGCTGCAACAGCGAGGCAATCGAGTGGAACTTGTGGGCCAGGAAGGCGCCCCGGCACCCTTCGAACGAGATATGGGGGATGCGGCGCTTCCTCCAGTCACCCTCTTTGCGTCCCCCATTGGCACCCTCCTTGAAGAGTTGGTGGCGAGTGAAAGGCAAGAGAGAACTTCCGGCTCTTCTCGCCTTCAAGCCATCTTGAGGAGCGGCGAGCTGCTGGGCTACCCTCGCTGTTGCGTGGAAGCCTTTGCTGCGAGACCCCGGCAGGATGATGGGGAAGTCGTCAAAGCGCTGCTTTCGGCCGGCGACCCCGAAGAGCGCCACCCCGCACTGCTCAATTTCTTTCCCCCCATGACCAGTCCGGTATCCTGGTATCCTTGCTCGCTCCACTGCGGCGCGGCCTTGGAAGTCGCAGAGCGATGGTTGAAGGGGTTGGCTTCAAGTGATCCCCTGGCTCGCCATCATCGACTGGACGTTCTTGCCGGTAGTACCCTGGTCTTTGGGCGATTTCTTTTCATCCATCTCCCCCTGGCGGTGAAGGATGGAGCCTCGGTGCGGTTTGATGGAGTGACGGATGCCCTCAGTTTTACCGGGGAGAAACGGTTGGTGGAATCACCCGTGCTGCAGCAGTTTCGAGAAGAGGTCACCGAGCAGTTTCCAAAGGCTGGAAGCCTGTTGTTGAAGGGGGACTCCCTGGTTGTGATGTCGGATTCGGGAGGGCCGCTTGAGGGCCGCATCCTGCAGGAGGTCTCGCTGCTGCACTTTGCCTGATTGACAACGCCGGATACATCGAGACAATGACACTCGGGAACCCGGTACCGATTCGCGGAGAGTTTCGTGCGTGAAGGGCGTGACAGTTCAGGAGTGATGTTCAAGGGGCGTTCTCTGTCCTACCTGGACTACCTTGCTGCGACGGCTCTCGGGCTCGCCTTTGTGATCCTTGTGATGAACACCACGTCCATGGGGTTTACTCGGGACGAGTCCTTCTACTTTCACCACGGAAAGGTCTATTTCAATTGGCTGTTCGAGCTTCACAACGCCGACTCCCAGGCAGAGCGGTCCGAGCTTCTGGGGCGGGACAAGGTCGAGAAGGTCTGGAAGAACAACTCCGAGCACCCTCCATTGATGAAGGTCCTATTTGGAGTGAGTTGGCGCCTGTTTGGTGAGAAGCGCCGTCCCATTCGAGTGGTAGGAGAGAAGATTGAAGTTCGAGACCTGGGAATTGCCCACGGTTTTGACGAAGGGGACGTGGTTACCTTGCTGGCCCCGATCTCTGTGGGGGGCGATCCGGCAGACGCCGTTCGCCACATTGGGAAGGTGAAGATCCTGAGCCGCCAGAAGCATCAGGCTTTGGGGGAGTTGCTCACTGGCGACGGAACGGTGGAAGACCTCAAGCATCGCTGCGACGTGGGAGAGTTTGACTCCGAGGGCAATCGAGTGCTGCGGGGATGCGAGGTGGAAACCGACGAAGCGACGCAGTTCCTCTCCGAATCCGACGCGTTCCGTTTCCCCGGTGCCCTCTTTGGTGGCCTCCTGGTCTTCCTTGTATTTCTCTTTGGAGTGGAGTGGGGGGGAACCGCCATCGCGCTGCTGGCGACTCTGCTGACCGCGTTTGTTCCGCGGCTCTTCTTTCACGCCCATCTCACCTGCTTCGACATTCCCATTACGGCTTTGAACTTCCTTGTACTGGTGGCCTTCGCCAGGTCTTTGAACTCCACCATCTGGGCTGTCTGGACCGCCGTGTTCTGGGGGTTTGCGCTGCTCACGAAGCTCAACGCCTTCTTCATTCCCATTACCCTGATCCTGTGGTGGGTTGTTGCCAACTGGGGACAGTTTCGACGAGACGGCTGGAAACTGTCCCTCCCGGCCCTTCCCGCCGCCTTCCTCTTTATGCCCCTCATCGGACTGCCCATGCTGTTTCTGCTCTGGCCGTGGCTCTGGTACGACTCCATTGCCCACATGGGAAGCTACATGGGCTTTCACCTGAAGCACGAGCACTACTTCCAGTACTACTTTGGTCAGGCCTACCAGGCACCACCCTTTCCCGTCTCCTTCCCCTTTGCCATGACCCTGTTCACCATGCCGGTGATGACCCTCATTCTCTTCTTCGTGGGCACCGTCATCGCAATCCGTGAGTCCATTGTTCGAGTTGTCGCCGATTTCAAGATTCGGCGTGCTGCCCGAGGGAATCCATTCCGGGAAAGCGTTGTTCCCATACCCCTGGGAAGTTCGGTGGAGGATCACGTGAACCCCGAGCTTACGGCGACCATGGAGCTTCCACCGGAGGAGGAAGGGGGCCTCGATCATTCCTGGGGCAGAGTCGTCTTTGTGGTGTGGAACCTCGCCTTTCCGATTCTCCTTATTGCGCAATCGAAGACCCCCATCTTTGGCGGAGTGAAGCACTGGCTGCTCAGTGTGCCCTTCATGGCATTTATCGCAGCGTGGGGGCTGCAACGATGGATTGGTACCGCGGCCGGTCTTGTGAGAACGCAACGTCTCCAACGAATCGCTGCGATGGCCCTCTGGGTGATTGTGGGGGGAGCCGTGTTGGCCCCGGGAGCTCGAGATACGCTCAAGTACGTCTCCCACGGCACCGCGTATTACAACGAGTTCATCGGAGGAGCCAGAGGGGCTTCCGACGAACGAATGCAACGGCAGTTCTGGAGCTATGCCAACCGGGACGCTCTGGACTATGTAAACCGCTACGCACCCTACAAGAGCCAGGTGGACTTCCAGGATGCCACCAACGGAACCTGTGGAATGTATGAGCGAGAAGGGTGGATGCGAGAGGACCTGAAGTGCGTCTCGAGGCGGCATGCCCCCGAGGTGATGCTCTTTGACGTGGAAGAGCGCTTCACCGAAGAGGAGATGAGGTACTGGAAGAACATGGATACACTGGGACCCATCGACGAAGCCACGGTGGACGGAGTTCCCCTCGTTCGCATCTACCGAAAGGACGCAGGGTTCGAGGAGGCAAAGCGCTTCTATTCGCTGCCAGAGGAACCGAACAACGACGAGGAAACGGAGGAACCCAATGGAGTGCCCTAGCATTCAGAAGAACATGAAACAGTGCAACTGCACCTACGCCGGTTGTCCCAGGATGGGCAAGTGTTGCGAATGCGTCAGCTACCATCGGGCAAAGCAACAACTCCCAGCCTGTTTCTTCGACAAAGAGGCCGAGGCTACTTGGGACCGAAGCTACTCCCATTTCGCCCGCCTTCACTCTTGAGTGCTGAAATGGACCGACGACACTTCCTGAAAACCATGAGTCTGTCAGTGGCCGGAGGGCTTGTTCTTCGATTCGAGGGGAACGCACAGGGAAAGGCGAAGGCCCTTAGACCCGGTCACACCTGGGTCGCCGACGAGCCCGTGGTGCTCCCTGAATGGAAGTATGGCGATTCTTCCCAAAGCGATGAGACTGTGCTGATGTTCCGAGGCAACCCCCGGCACCGCTTCTACGGCACCGGACCACTTCCCGAAAAGTTGAAGGTTGTCTGGGAATACCGAACCGAGGACTTCGAGACCTTGCTTCGAGGAAAGCCCAAAGTGTGGAGCGGCACCGGATGGACCGGACAGGCCTCCCACCTGGCCGGATACGTCTTCGTGGGAAGCCAGGACCGCCACCTCTACTGCTTTCGAGCTAGCGATGGGAAGCTGATGTGGAAGTACCGGGCAGCACGAATGTTCAAGGGCTCGCTGTGCATCTACAAAAATCGAATATACGCTCCAAACGTCGACGACCATCTGCATTGCCTAGATGCGGCCACAGGAAAGCGACTGTGGCGTTTCAATACCGGCAACGACCTTGATTCCTCCCCCTGCGTGGTGGGTGGACGACTCTACATTGCGGGGGAATGTGGAACTGCGCGGTGCCTGGACCCGGAAACAGGGAAGGAGCACTGGAAGACCTTCGTGGGGGGAATCGGACCAGGGACCAAACCCGGGTCAAACGGAGCCGAAGGCTCGGTGGCCGTGGACGGCGACGACCTCATCGTCGGGAATTTCAACGGGGAGGTGCGGTGCCTCAGCGTCGCCGACGGCAAGAAGAAATGGATGACCAACATCGGAGACGATACCGATGTGTCAGCCGTCCTTGATGACGACTTTGCCTATATTGCCGCTGAAGAGGCCTCCCCCCAGTTGGTGTGCCTGGAGCGAAAGACCGGCAAGGTGGTCTGGTCCTTTAAGAACAAGCGGGGTTGGTACTCGACCCCTGCATTGGTGGATGGTCGCCTGTACATCGGCGGCAACGACGGAACCTTCTACTGCGTCGATGCGTCCTCGGGGAAAGAGCTCTGGCAATACGACGCCGAGGCTCCCATCTGGTGCTCTCCCGCCGTTGTGGATGGCAAAGTTCTGTTCGGTTCCTATGGCAAACACCTCGTGATGCTCAATGCCGAGGATGGGACCGAACTCCAGAAACTGGACCTGAGAGGGAGGATCCATTCCGCACCGTGCGTGGTGGACGGCAAGGTCTACGTGGGTACAGCGGCCGGTTGGTTCTACTGCCTCGGAG
>CALFHQ010000113.1 GCA_937876385.1 uncultured Pseudomonadota bacterium | reverse complement strand
CCGTCGTCGTCGATTTCGTTGTCGCAGATTTCGCCGGTCCCTTCGCAGGCGGGGTCGTTGTCACAGTCGAAGTCGTCGCAATCGACGTAGCCGTTCTCGTCATCGTCGATTCCGTTGTCGCAGATTTCGCCGTACCCTTCGCAGGCAGGATCGTTGTCACAGTCGAAGTCTTCGCAGTCGACGTAGCCGTCGCCGTCATCGTCGGTTCCGTTGTCGCAGATTTCTCCGGCGCCTTCGCAAGCGGGGTCGTTGTCGCAGTCCCAGTCGTCGCAGTCCACGTGTCCGTCGCCGTCATCGTCGGTGCCGTTGTCGCAGATCTCGCCGGCGCCTTCGCAGGCGGGGTCGTTGTCGCAGTCCCAGTCGTCGCAGTCAACGTAGCCGTTGTCGTCGTCGTCGATGCCGTTGTCACAGATTTCAAGGAACGCTTCGCATGCAGCGTCGTTGGTGCAATCGAAATCGTCACAGTCGATGTAGCCGTCGCCGTCGTCATCGGTGCCGTTGTCGCAGACTTCGCCGGCGCCCTCGCAGGCGGGGTCGTTATCGCAGTCCCAGTCGTTGCAGTCGATGAAGCCGTCGCCGTCGTCATCGGTTCCGTTGTCGCAGATTTCCGCGGCTGCAAAGGCCGTCGAAGAAATTGTCAGCGAACCCACGAAAATCATTGCCAGGGCAACCAGAAAACTCTTTCCAAAACCGTTCATGTCTCACCTCGTCCAGTTCAAGTGCCGAAACATGATACAGATCGCAATCGAAAAGAAAAGGACTCATTTGACCCCGGGGCATCCTCGTTCACTTTTTCCCTTTTGCTGGAAGTGACCATCCAACGGTTGTACCCTCGCATAAACAGGATCTTGTTGATTCAGAATCAAACAGGGTTAGCTCGGGCAGTGAGCGCCCTGGAGGCAAGGAAGTCGGCGCACATGGTGGCGGAGGCGTACATTGGGTACTTCGAGCAAGCCATGAGCCGACTGACGCAGCCTACGGGGATGATCGCTGGTTGAGATGACCCTGTTTAGACATTGAACGACGCCATTTACGCAGTTTCAGGGGAGAGGATGAAGATTCTTTGCAGCGCTGACATTCACATCGGTCGCAGAGCGACACGGGTGCCGTCGAGTCTTGTTCCGAAGGATTTCACCGGGGCGGCCGCTTGGGAAGATCTCGTGGAAACGGCCGTGAAGGAAGAGGTGGAGTTGGTCCTGATTGCCGGGGACATCGTGGATCTCGACCACCACTACTACGAAGCCATCGGACCGTTGGAGAGGGGGTTTGGACGCCTTTGTGACGCGGGAATCGGGGTTTGGATGGTAGCGGGCAACCACGACGTGGACGTCCTTCCCAAATTGGCTGACACCTTCCAGGGGGACGGTTTTCATCTCCTGGGACGAGGGGGACGCTGGGAAAGTCGGTTGTTCCAAAGGGACTCTCTTCCCCTACTTCAGGTGGATGGGTGGTCCTTCCCCACCCGCAGCGTTACCCAATCGCCCCTCCTCGACCACGACTTGCCCGGACTCCCCGGGGTCCCTCGAATCGTTCTGGTTCACGGAGACCTGGGGCAAAGCCCCAGCACTTACGCTCCCTTGATGCTGGCGGATATGGATCGCATCCCAGCGGACCTGTGGCTGTTGGGGCATATCCATCAACCCGGGCTGGGCGCGACACCAGGAGGCATCCCATTCCTCTACCCGGGCTCTCCCATGGCCTTGGACCCGGGAGAGGGTGGTGCTCACGGGCCCTGGCTCGTGGAGGTTGACGGGGGACGACTCGGCAAGCCCGCACAGATACGAAACTCACGAATTCGCTACGAACAAATCGAGCTGGACGTGTCCCACCTGGCCACAGTCGAAGAGGTGGACCGCTGGCTCTACCAGACCGTGAAGGAGCAGTCTCGGGAGATTCTACAGAAGGGGAACC
This sequence comes from uncultured Pseudomonadota bacterium, assembly GCA_937876385.1. Taxonomy (GTDB): domain Bacteria; phylum Myxococcota_A; class UBA9042; order CAIXZC01; family CAIXZC01; genus CALFHQ01. The sequence continues at coordinate 4,171 of CALFHQ010000113.1, read as the reverse complement.
TCCCCCGCTTCCTCAGCCTCCGAATTCGCCTCGTGGGAGCCACCGCCACTCACGCCGAGCTTCCTGCCCTCACTGCGAGATTCCAGGAGGGGCTCGACCTGGAGGTGGACTCCGTCCCGGTGGGTCTGGACCAAATCCAATGCCACACGACCCCGGACAGAGACCTCACGGAGTTGTCCAGAGGACACAGCCCCGTCGCCTACCTGGCTCGCCTCCTCCTGGACTTGGACTCCGAGGGGCAGAGCCTCGAAACGATTCGGGCCATCGAACAGACCCGAGAGCAGATGAGCGCCCTGCACGGGAGACAGGACTATCGAGATATCGATGACGACCCCGTCCCCTCCATGGAGCAGGTCCGCCAGACTGCCCGTCGTGCCGCTGCCAATCTCCTGGAGTCCCTTTTGCGACAGAAGGAGGGAATATGAGCCACGCAAAGCCCCTCCATTTCAAGTCGATCCAGGTAAACAGAATGCCCGGCTTCCCACCAAATCCCCCGTTTGCTGTGCAGAATCTGGCTTCTGGGGTGAACTTGATAACCGGTCCAAACGCCTCCGGGAAGACCACCCTGGCTCGAGCCATCGAGGCCCTGTTGTGGCCGGACCGCGGAAAGACAGCCTGTGAAGTCGACGGGAGTTTCTCGTGGAATGATGGGCGATACGACGTCAAAACTGAAGGTCATCGCCGTTCCGGGGTGCTTCGAGACGGGCAGACCACCGATGCTCCTCCGATTCCCTCCTCCGAGACCGCCTCTCGGTACCACCTGTCTCTGGTGGAGTTGCTGCAGGATGATCGTCGAGGCCAGGGCTTTGCTCAGCGAATCTCCCAGGAGACGGCCGGGGGGTACAACCTGGCCGAAGCTGCGTCCCATGTGAACGCGACATTGAATCCTCCCAATCCTCGCAAGCTCCTGAAAACGCTGAAAGATTGCCGCAGCCAGGTTCGTGAGGTTGAAAAGACCCAAGGAGAGTTGAGTCGCAGCCAGGCTTCCCTGAAGGAGCTGCGCATGCGCTGCCGGGAGGCAGAATCCGCGGGCGTTCGGGCTGGTACGGCCCGGAAGGTACTCGAACTCAAGAAACTGCAATTGGAGCGGCTGGAGATTGAAGAAGAAGCGAACTCCTTTCCCACCCAATTGGCCAACCTCGACGGGAAGGAACTGACCAGATTGAAGGAACTGGAGCTCCACCGAGATGCGCTGGCCGACAAGCTGGCTCAAGCCTCTCGGGAAGCGGAAATTCACAAGAAGGCAGTGGAAGAGACCAAGTTACCCGATGGTGGAGTGTCAAACCAGAAGCTGGACGAGATTCGTGGGGAATTGGAGAACTGGGTGCGCTGTGAGAACCGTGTTGAGCAGTTCGTGGAGGAGGTGGCACGAGTCGTCGGGGAGGTAGAACGGGCGCAGCAGGCCCAAAGCGGAAGCTCCTTGCTTGCCGCCGGCCCCTTTCCGGAGCACGCTTTGACCGAGCTTAGCGCTTTTGCCATCGATTGCGAAAGCTACCACGCCAGGCGCCAGGCACTAGAGCGCTCGCGAAAGCTCTTTGAGGCCCAGAGGGGGCCTTCGAAGCTGGAAGAAGAGCAACTTTACGATGGACGCCGGGCTCTGGTGGGGTGGCTCCAGGCAGTGAGCGGAGCAGTTGCTCAGGTCGAGCCCTGGAGAAGGCCACTGCGGTGGTCGGGACTTCTGGTAGCTGTTTTGGGGGTGGCGTTGGCTTTTGTTCATGTCGGTTGGGCAGCGCTGGCACTTGTTGGAGCCATTCTGATTTTCCTCGGCGTCCCCAAAAACCAAACGGGTTCCGGGGTCGACGGGGAGCACTTCAAACGAGAATTTCAGCAGTTGGGGATCCCGGAACCCTCCCGGTGGGAAATTGGAGAAGTACAGGCCCATCTAAGATCGCTGGAGAATCTGGAAGCAGAGGCCAGCCTGCAAGCGCAGGTGGACGTTCGGCTTCGGGAAGTGGCCCTGGAGGAGAAGGAGCTCAGTACCGTTGAGGAGAAGTTGAACCAACGGCAGTCGGACCTTGTGGCGAGGTTCGGCATGGCCCCTCCAGTTCATCGAAAGGAGCACGAGGCGGTGTTTGTGGACAGTGTTCTTCGGCGAAGTCGACTGGAGGAGGCGCTGCAGCGCCAGGCCGGGGCGAAGGCGCAGTTAGCCGAAGTTGGCAGGGAACTCGAGGAAAACCGGAAGCGCACAGGCCAATTGCTGCTGGATTGTGGAGGAAGTGAAGCCGAGACGTTGGAATCCGCTCGCTCGATGTTCAAGGACCTGGAATCGAGGCAGCGGCGATGGACGGAGGGGACCAACGCCAGGCAAGAAGCTATGCGCAGCATGGAGCAGTATCAGACAGAAGAAGACCGTGTCGAAGCGAAGTTCGACGCCTTCTACCTGGAACTGGGACTCAATACGAGGGACCGACGCACTCTTGAGGAGTGGGTTTCGATGCTCGACGACTACCGAAAGACCGAAAAGGACCTTGGGGGATATGACAGGGACATCGAGAAGGCGCAACGGACGGTGTTGGAGCTACCCGAGTCTGCAGCTCTCCTCGAAATGGAACCCGAGCGATTGGAGAGCGCTTTGGCGGATTTGGAGGAATCTGCGGCTACTCTGGACGCCCTGAAGAAGGAGATCTGGGAAATCGAGCAGTCCGTCAAAGATGCCCAGACGGGGACTGAACTTACCGATGCCCTGGGAACCCTTCGGAGCCAGGAAGACGCGCTGCGAGAGAGTCGAGACGCGGGCTACGACTCGGTGGCCTCTCAGGTCCTCGTGGATGCCATGAAGGAGGAAGTGCGAAGCCATGCCCGACCCGAAGTCTTCAAGAAGGCGAACCGGCTGCTTGCTGCCTTCACGGGGAATCGCTGCTCCCTGGACCTTGATGATGGTGCTGAACCCCGGTTTATTGTCCGGGAATCGATGGATGGTTTTCCAAAGTCCCTCGATGCGTTGTCGTCGGGGACACGGCTTCAAGTGCTTCTGGCGGTACGCCTGGCATTTGCCGAGATGGACGAGGGGGCCGTGCAGCTACCCGTGCTCATGGATGAAACTCTCGCCAACAGCGACGAAGAGAGGGCCCTGGCCATCGTCAAGACGGGGGCGGCCTTGGCAGCATCCGGGAGACAACTTTTCTACTTTACGGCTCAACAAGACGAGGTTCGCAAGTGGTTGGCAATGAGCGAACACCTGGGACTGGAGAAACCCCATGTGGTGGACCTGGCACAGGTGCGAAGGCTTGCTTCCTCGACAACTGCGGTGCCCCTGCGACCGGCTGCCTTGCCCGACCCTCCGCCGGCACCTCGGGAGGGGGAAAGCTATATCGACTACGGCCGTCGTTTGGGGGTTGAGGCCCTCAAACGGGGGGCTGATTCTATGGGTGGGATACACCTCTGGCACTTCCTGCGAGACGGCGACGCACTCTACGGGATGCTGCAAAAGGGAGCCGTAACCTATGGGCGCTACCGGGTCTGGCGTGGCCTCCAGCGAGATGGTGTGCCCACGGCCATCCAGCCGGTTGTGGACCGCATCGATGCAGTCGCCGACGCCCTCTTAGAAACACAGAATCTCTGGCGCAAAGGACGAGGGAAACCGGTGGACCGGGCGTTTCTGCTGGCAAGTTCCGCTGTGTCGGAGACCATGCAAGACCGGGTATTGGCCTTGAACGACCGATGCCAGGGGGACCCGGAGAAGCTGCTGGAAGGGCTCAAGGCGGGAGAGGTTGCTCGTTTCCAACGAAGCAAGGCAGAGGAACTTCAAGAGGCGCTGGAAGAGCACGGCTATCTGGACCATTCCCCCGTTGTCGGCGAGGAAGATGCGCGCATCAAGATCCTCAATCGATTGGCCCCTGGCATTGAGGCCGGGGTGGTCACCCGAGAAGAGGTGCTGGAAATTGTCGAGAGAGTCTACCGCTCCTGACGAAATTCGACTACCAGGAACGAGTCCCATGGCATCCGACGTTGGAGCAGGTCTTCGAGGCAGCGTCGTAGGTGTAGGAACCCTGGACATCCTTCTCACAGTTCACATGGAGCGCCGGGTTGGAAATTGTCGTGGAATTGCTCACCGTCCCGGCGTGACACATCTGGCATCCAAAGCCCAAGCTCAAGTGCTTGCTGTGACGTCCACCGAGCCCCCCGGTGGGGTGACAGGACTGGCACGTCATCGGACCCCCCGTCCATACCG
>CALFHQ010000112.1 GCA_937876385.1 uncultured Pseudomonadota bacterium | reverse complement strand
ACCCAATCTTGGATTGCCAGCACGATGCGGTGGAGGACGCTCTTCCGTGTGGCCAGTTCCCGCTGGAGCAATGCCTGTCGGGTACGTGTAGTTGCACCCCAGACTGCGTTGACAAGCAGTGCGGCCCGGATGGGTGCGGAGGCACCTGCGGTCAATGCGGACCGGACCAAGTGTGTATCAGCGGGGTGTGTCCCGCCGAGGGCTTTCAGTGTGATGACGGCAACAACGTCCCCTGGGATGGCTGCACGTATGGACAGGTGACGGAGTATGTGCTGGTGGAGTGCGAGGAATGCACTGAGCCTGCCGTTGCTATCCGTCAGGACGGGGTCGCTGTGGTGACCTGGAGCCAAAAGATTCTGGGTGACGGTGCTACCCAAGAGTTTGACGTCTTTGCCCAGTTGTTCTCAGAGGCCGGACTTCCCATCTCCTCCGTGATCGCTGTCTCAACATCGAATGACGGCTATCAAGGGAATCCGGATGTGGCCTTTCTTTCAGGAGACGGTTTCGTCGTTGTTTGGGATAGTTCGCAGGAGAGTGTCAGTTTGGACGGAGATGGTGGTGCGGTCCTGGCGCAAAGATTTGATGGCCAGGGTGAAGCAGAGGGAAGCGAGTTCGTTGTCAACCAGACCACAACCGGAGATCAGAGGGAACCGACGGTAATTGTCGTGCCTTCAGGTGAGGTCCTCTTTGCCTGGAGCGACTACTCCGGCGGCTACGGTTCGGGCAATGTTCGCGGGCGTGTTTACTCTGAATCTTTCGTCCAGGTGACTGGGGAGAACCAGTGGAGTCCGACGAACCTCAATGGGCAGGAAACGAGACCTCGCATGCACCTGGCCAGCAACGGTGATACGATTTTAAGTTGGGGCGGTACAAGCATTGGGTTGATCGGTTTGCAGCGCGTATCCGCAACCGGCGAGCTAGTTGGTGACAATGGCTATCTTTTAGACACTCAGGGGTTCTTCGGCAATTCGCTCGCTGTAGATGCCGTTGGAAACATCGTCGTGGTTTGGGACCACTTTCAAATTGGAAAAAAACATGAAATCAGGGGCCAAGCACTTCACCCTTGGTTAGCCGCAGATGGGGAAGCGCTGATACTCTCAGATGATCCCGAAACTCAACAGTATTCCCCACGAGTTGTCTCCACGGGTATCGATCAGTTTTTCGTGCTTTGGAGTGGAAATTCCTCCGGGATTGGAGATGGATTGCTCATGCGGGGGTTCAACCCCTCTGACGGGACAGTGGAGGAGATATCACTCGTGAGCGATGTGCATCCAGTCATGAACCACTCCAACCTGTCACTTTCGCTGATGCAAGACGGTGAGTTCATTGCTGTCTGGAGTTGTAGCGCCGGCCTATGTGCTCAACGTTTCGATGCTGAGGGGAGCCGGGTGTATCGATAGGTCGGCATCGCCAAAGAGCCTCAGGAGATTCAGAATGGCAAGGTTGTTCAAGATTGATGGATCGGGAAAGGCCAGCGATGTTCCGTCCGATTCCAATGGGACGGCAGAGCAGGAACTTGAGGAGTTGCTGGTGGCGAACCCAGAGATGATTACCGGAGAGAAGCTCTTCATCATTGGGAGGCAAGTTCGTACCGATGATGGGAAGAACATGGACCTGGTAGGTGTGATCCCGTGAGTGTGTCTTCCCTTCTCTCTTCAAACCTCGGG
>CALFHQ010000111.1 GCA_937876385.1 uncultured Pseudomonadota bacterium | reverse complement strand
CCACCTGCCAACTTTTCCGTCCTCTTCAGGAGGGTAGAAATCAGCGTCCGCAAAGGATGCCGGTGCATTGCTGCTGTCAACATACTCCCCCATCACCGAGAAGAATATCTCCTGCCTCAGTTTGATCTCGTGCAGGTAGTCAACAGCGTGATGCTCGTCAATCTGTCGACGAATGGCCCCACCGATTTCGACTGGGAGGTCTTCCTTAAGCACTCGCACTACTTGGCCAGGGTCCTTGGCCACCTCGAGTTTTCGAACCAACCCGTCCATCTGGCGGACTTCCGCGGTCTCAAGTATGGCTACGATTTCGGCACGGCAGGCCTTCTCGTCCGACTCCAGGGGTGCGCACAGCACACCAGCCGCCCCTTCGAAACTTGCTGCCCGCTCCTGCGCCGACGGTGGTTTGGGTTCCTCTGTCGGCCGGGGGGTCTCGTCCCTCCCGCAGGAAAGGGAGAAGGCTAGGATGGTAGGGAAGAGCAGCCACACGAAGATCTTCATGGAGGATTCCTCATTGCCATTCGATGAACGAAAAAGAAGAACCGCGTGGGCGGTCCAATCGGGGATGGGGCCGACGTGTCCCTTCGAGGACAGTATTGACGAGAGATTCGCTTGCTGTCAACAGAGACCCGACGAGGAGGGAACTCACAGGTCACGCCTGAAGACTCTCAACCCTTCGTACTTCCACGCAGTGCAATGATTCTCGGCAGCAGCGCCTCGAGGGAGTGGGTGTCGTCCACCTTCCGGATCTGGAACCGGAGAGCAAATCCCTCTGAGTATTTCTTGGCATCCGCAAGGGGTTCGTGCAGTTGGGCCACTGCCTCATCGTGCAAGAGCAGATCACGTTCAGCGGGGCGCACCGTGAGGCCCACGTCGAATCCGCCCTGCAATGGAATCAGGTAATAAAGCGCCTTCTTCTTGTCGGCCACTTTCAGCATCCAGCCGCTGCTTTTGGAGTGGTTCCAAGTGGGCTGGAATCCCACCGCAATGGCCAGGATTCGCTCGCAGGCCGGCCACGTATCCCCCAGCGCCAGGCGCAAAGTGTCGTCCTTTGGTCGGTTGGTCTTCTCCAGAAACGGTCGCTCGTCCACGGCGTCCTCCATCCGTCAATTTCGCCCTGATTGTACGGTCGTCGACCGTCCGGGAGCAACACCCATGTTCTGGAATCCGGATGACGAGACCGATAGGGTGCAACCGCGGCGTAACCCTCCACCGGCGATTTCGAGTAGACGTCTAGGATTTGCCTACCCCCAGGTAGCCTCTTTGGACGGTCAGTTTGATCCGGCTCACCGACCTGAGTACCCTGTCATCTGATTTAGAAGATTCGTCGGCATTTCCTGTGTTTCGGGCATCAGTCATGCTTGGGGGGCACCATGAGATCAGGGTCTATCGCAATACTATTTGCACTCATTGTTTCGGGAGCCTGCAGCACCGACTCGGGAGAGTCAGCAGACGGTATCGGGAGCGACGTCACCGGCGCCAACGACACGGTGTCCGACCACATCGAGACCCTCCCAGACAGCAGCGATGGTGACGCCATCGGGACGGACGAAGGGCAGGCAGCGGACCTGCCCAGGGATGAGGTAGCACCCTTCACCCCCGACGCTTCGGATTCCACTTCAGACGAGGGTCTAGATGACATCCCACAGGAGGATGCGCTGCCCTACCAGCCCCTGGATGAGCCGGCGGAGTGGCCTTCCCAAGAGTGGCTCGATTCAATGGGCTCTGGGCTGGAATACCCGTCTCAGTTGCTCCTTGCCAGTTGTGAGGAATCGGAGAGCTTCATTCGGTATCGTATCCTGAAGACCGTCGAATATGCTCTCGACCAGGCGAAGTCCCGCGCACTGGGTTACGACATGGCGAAGACATGCTTTGGAGATACCCCGGACTGCTTGTTTTCGTTGGGGCCTTGCGAGTTCCCTGACCTCCCAGTCGCACCGTCAATGCTTCTCAACCTCCTGGAGACTGAGGGCGGCTTCCCGGTTCCTCCCACATCCAAACCGCGTGACTACTCGGACACAAACACCCAAGTAAAGGATGTGGACGAGGCTGACTTTGTGAAGACCGATGGAGAATTCGTCTATGTCGCCGAACAGGGTGCCTTCTGGATTGTTGATTCCTGGCCAGCCCAACAGGCGCATGTTGTTTCCTCGCTTGAGTTCGATGGAGCGGCGGTGCGCTTGTATGTGGTTGGCGACCGAGAAAACCGATCCACTGTATGTTCTGGATTTATCGGATCCGTCTGCCCCATCGCTCTCGGCAGAGCTGGTTTTGCCTGGGTTCTCCACCTATATTCACCCCATGGACGACAACCATCTATTGACCATCGGCTATGATGCCGACGATATGGGTGCCTTCTCCTGGTTCACCGGGATGCGGCTCCAATTGTTCGACATCAGCAATCCCTACGGCCCAATCCTGGTGGACAAGAAAGTTATTGCGACTCGTGGGACCGGCAGCGAAGCCACAACCAACCACCTGGCTTTCAACTACTTTGCCCCTCAGGGGCTTCTGGCGATCCCCGTAGTGGAGTGTGAGGGGGGTAGCTTCGGCCAATATGCAAACGTGATGAGCTTCAATGGGTTGAAGGTATTCAGCGTGACAATCGAGGATGGATTCTCCGAGTTGGGGGGGATCGAATACAGCCTCATGTCAGACTATTCTGCAAGCTGCTTCAACTGGTGGACCCAGTCCAATTCGCAGGTCAAGAGAAGCATCTTCATGGACTCCTGGGTCTACGCCATATCCCTGGACCAGATGAAAATCGCACACATCAACTCGTTATCCGAGCCCGCAGTGGTCATCGAGTTTTGATGGAGCCCTCATGGGTCCAAGTTGAGGGGGCTGCCCCTGGCGCATCCCCAGATCTCATAATGGTCTTTATCTCTGTCGGGCCACTGGAACTTCGCTTCCAACCTGGTGATGTTGGAGATGGTTTGTGGTTGCTGCGCGGTGTTGCAGGCGGTACAATCCAGACATGAAGATTCTCTCCACAACTCGCCGCAGGGACCCAGAACTGGGGGTTGGTTCGATGCCGATCACAGTGGAAGAACGAATGGCCGCCGTGTGGGAATTGACGAAGGAGTTGGCGTCCTTGAGCGCCAAGTACAATGCTGAACAAAGACTACAAAGACATGTTGTCCGCCTTGTGCCAAGAGGACGTTGAATTTCTCCTGGTTGGGGCCTATGCGATGGCCGCTCACGGGCATTTGCGAGCAACCATGGACATTGATATCTGGGTGCGCCCAACCCTCGATAATGCCCGCAAGTTGATGTTGGCCCTTGCCCGATTCGGAGCACCCATGGATGGCGTTGCTCTAGACGAATTCGTCATGAAGGAACAGGTGCTACAAATTGGCGTGGTGCCGCGCCGCATAGACATCCTGACCTTCGCCTCGGGCTTGGATTTCAGCGAGGCACTGGCCAATTCTATGGAAACAGCGGTGGACGGCCTGAAGATTCATGTTCTGTCGATAGCCGACTTGGTTCAAAACAAGAGAGCAACGGGACGATTGCAGGATCTAGCCGATGTGGAAGCTTTGGAGAAGTTGAACTCCTGAGCGCTAAACAGGGTCATCTTGACCAGCGATCATCCCCGTAGGCTGCGTCAGTCGGTTGATGGCTTGCTCGAAGTACCAGATGTACGCCTCCGCCGCCATCTGCACTGACTTCCTTGCTTCCGGGACGCTCGCTGACCAAGCTGACCCTGTTTGATTGCGAATCAACAGGATCCTGTTTCGCTATGCCAGGCGGTGCGAACATCCGTCTTGTCCGTATCTCACCAACGACTGAAACTGTCCACTTCGTAGACCGGTCCCAGGAAGAAGCTCCATCGGTTGGGTCGGTCCTCGCCGCTGGCGGGGAGTAGAATGCTGGGTTCAAAGAGGATGCCGAAAGAGTGGAAGGTGTTGCTTGATGCCGAGAGGCCCTTTTCGTGTCCTCGGAAATACTTGTTGTCGAGGACAAAGAGCAGGGCCGTTGGAACCGACGCAAAGAGGTCGTTTCGCCACCCGTTGGGGTCGGAAGACCCGATGTAGCCGTCGGACAATCCCACCCGAAGTCCCTGGTTTTGCCAGTAATGGACCCAGTCGATTTCCGCCCCCGCCTTGACCTGAAAACGACCGGGTGTGAATCCCGCGCCCACACCGGCTCGGGGGCTCAAGATGACTCCGGCGTGCGTTGACGTCGCAATACCCAACCCCATTCGGGCCTGGAGCATGATGCCAACCTCCCCTTCCGTGTCGAGGGTGGGCCCGGCAGAAACCGCCCAACCCCCTGCAACGCACCCGGATAGCGACGAAAACAGGACCAGTAGTAATAGCAAACGCATGGCAATTCACCTCCGAGGGCCCGCATCTTACGCCAACAGGCCCACAAGGTTCTGTTTGTGGGGGCAAAGGGGTCAGGGCAAAGGGGTCAGACCCTTTCGTTTTTCCTTTTCCTGATTTGAGCCTCGATTCTGCGCCATTTGGGGGCAAAGGGGTCAGACCCTTTCGTTTTTCCTTTTCTCGATTTTAATCCCTGAAAACTCCGCCATGCAGTCGCTTCTGCCGCCATTTCTCCCGAAGTCAGCCCTCTTTGGGGGCTGACTCGATTCTGGGACAGGAACACCAGCAATGGCTTGTTAACCCTGCCAGTCAAGGAGATGCGGCCATCCTGTGCCGAAGACGAAAGCCCTCAACTAAAGGAAAAACGAAAGGGCCTGACCCCTATGCTTTTCACTCACTATCTGGTTAATGTGAGCAGCCAGTCAAGGGCCTAAGCGGAATAGTGAATTTACGCTGCTGGATTTGCTTTTTGAAGGCCACAATGGCGATGGACCGAATCGACCGAATCGACCCAATGGACCAGGATGGCACCCGCGTAGCGGGTGTGTTGGGGCCGGCAGCGTCTCAGGGGGTGGGGACAGGCTCGATGATTCGAACCAGGATGGTGGTCGTTGACGGAGTTTGGGAGCAGAGTCCTTGCGGATTGGTGTCGCACCCCTGGGCTTCATCCGAGTTGTGAATCCAGAACAAGCCAATGGAGCCGTCGGGTCGGACGGCCGTCTTCGGATGGTCGCAGCCGCTTGGTCCTGACTCAGAGGACAATCGGATTGGCATTGTGACCATATTTCCGGACCATTGGGTGGCCCAGAAGGACATGGAGGGAGCTGCGTCTCCGTCGGGCTCTCGGGGATCGACGCAAGAGCCAACCCAACTGTTCTCTGCACTGGTTGACCGGACCAGCGCAAGTTGCGGCGAGGGCTCGGAGCCGTTGCTCGGCGCGCAGGAAATCTGGCGCAAAGATGTTCGAACCGGTTCGCAAGAGCCCTTCTCAAGCCGTGCCAGAGCGCTTGACTCGCAGATCAACTCGAAGGGCTGGACATCAAAGTCGTTGTGAGCCGTCGCGCGGTGGACGAGAAGTCCAAGTGACCCCGATTCCCAGACGGGTCCAGACTGGAGCGACGGGTGTCCGGCAGTCTCGTCGTAGTTGTGCTCGCCTCCCCGTGTATTGAAGACAGAGGCCGGTGATTCACCCGAAATGTCCACAAGGTAGACCCGGTCTCCGAAGACAATTGCGGCGACGCAGTCCGAAAACGAGGCTACGCTTCCCACGCTGCCGCAGCCTTCGGCCCCGCAATCCGAAAGCTCAACGATTTGTGGTTCTCGGATCCAGGAGCCTTCTGTTGCTGCAATCCCAACCCAAAAACGGTTCCTGTCGTCCGCTTCGCTCTCGAGGTTACCCAGAACCAGGAAATAGTCCTGACCGGAACAGGTCAGCGGAGCGATCCGGGGGAAAGCGAATTGTTCGATACCTTCGCCGGCCCAGGCGAACTCGTCCGGAACGTCGCAATCCGGTGGGGCCAAGGTCTGGCTGTTCAGAGCTTCAATGGAGTCGAACGTCAGTAGCACGAGTCGCTTGCCTTGTTGTCTGGTCTGCACGAAGGCCAGCGCGCTTCGACTCTCGGCGTTTGTGGTGAACGCCATGTCCAGCCTCAATGGACCATCGTACCGCTCGCCGGACGTGATGCACCGCGCATTGTCTTCCTGCACGGAGCCAGGTACGTAGTGATGAACAAAGAGGTTGCTTCTCAGAAGCTGCGTTCCCTCCACGCCCGCTTCTGATTCGAGCTCGCAGTCGAGGTCCCATTCGTCCTGCTCCGTGACCAGGAAGAAGCCATCTCCTCCGTCAGAGAGTGCACCCCGCAGTAGTGTCCAACGATAGGCACAACTGTCCAGGACGGTAACGACCTCCTCCTTCCCGCTGGCCAGGTCGCATTGCCATTCATCCAAGCTGGAGACCACGTCGGTGCAGGCGTCCTGACACTGGCCGGAGACGCAGATTTGCCCGGCTGGGCAGACGGAACAGACGCCGCCACAGCCATCCAGACCACAACTGGTGGGAGCGCAGTCAGGGTCGCAAGGTAGTTCAACGGGAAACAGCTCGTCCAGGTTGCATGTAACCTCGTCCGCTTCGTTCATCCACGTCGACCACCGGGTGAATACCGCCGAAAACGGTCCAGTGTCCTTGGGCTCAACGTTGTCACACGAACCGAGCCCCACGAGCAGCAGAAATGCGCCCAGGCTACAGATGAGACTGCGAAGACTCTCGGATTCCATAATCGTCCCTCGAATGGCTTCTGACCTCCCATTCTAAGAGGACATGCCAGGTGGCGCAAGCCTTCAAAAATATGTGCAATTCTACCACATGCGCCTGGATTCTGGATGGCACGAATGGCGATGGACCGAATCGACCGAGTGGGGGCAAAGGGGTCAGACCCTTTCGTTTTTCCTTTTCTCGATTTCTATCCCTGAAAACT
>CALFHQ010000110.1 GCA_937876385.1 uncultured Pseudomonadota bacterium | reverse complement strand
AGTTCGCCACAACCTGTTGGTGGCCATTGCTAAACCCAGAAGGACGCTGCCTGCTGTGGGTCGACAAATCCCCGTCCAGAGAGTCCACAAAAGTGTCCACCAGGGACACCAATTGCTCCAGCACTTCGGAGGAGAAGACCCCGTTGGTCCCCAGCGATACCGTGATGTCTTGAGACAACTTCCGTACGGCCTGAACTGCCTGTTCCAGGGGAGCCATCGCCTGAGTGGGCTCTCCAATTCCGTGGAGGAGAAGCCTGTCGAGCCGCCCGAATTGCCTTTGCGTGGCCTCAACTGCGCGCAAGACCAGGTCCCGGTGCATGGTCGCCCCGTGGTTCGTCAGCCCCTTGTTGTAGCAGTACCCGCAAGAGAGATTGCACCGGTCTGTGAGGAGGAGGGACAGAGTAATCGTGGGGTCCGACGTCGGGGCTGGAGGCAACCCCTCTTTGGACAGAAACTTGGTGTCCAGCAGAGGTTCATCGCTTCCCAGGTGCTTCACGAATTCGTCCACACCCGCGAGATTCGACACAAGGCCGGTTCCCGACAGCGGTTTGTACAAGAGAACCAACTCGTCGTGTGGGGGAGAAACCGCCTCCAGTCGGCAACCTAAAGTCTGGAACACCGGGACCGCAAACAGCTCAACCACCGGAGGGAGCTGGGAGTGGCGATCGTTGAAGCGGTTGTGCGACTGGGTCATGAGGAACCTCTGCCCAACTGCAAAGCCTCTGCCAGGGCGCGAATCACGCGGCAGCGCCAAGATTCAAAGAGGATCTTCTCCGGGTCTTTGAGGGCCCAGAGGCAGAGGTCGGGACACCCTCTCGAACAGCGATTTCTGGCTGGACACTCCAGGCAGATCGAAGGCTCAGGAAGAACGGAGGTCGCCCCCTCGGGGGCCACGTCCTCCCCAAACATGCAACTTCCAGTTTCACCCCTTCCATCCAGGAAGACGACGCCCCGCAGTGAGTTGCAGAAGGGACGTCCTCCATTTTCTACGGAGAAGCCCGGGTAGACCAGCCGGACGCCCAGCTTCTCGGACACTTCCAGGGCTTTCAGGAAGTTCTTAACGAATGTCCCCTCCCGGGGGCGCAAGGGGTTACCGACGCCCAGGCGGTAAACGGGCTCAAAGCGGATTTCAACTGGCTCATAGGTGTCAGCGAAGGAAGCCACCATGCCGGAAAGGAGTTCGACATTCATCGAGGTAATTGTAGAGCGAATCAGTAGTTTGCCGCCCCAGCTCTTCACAATCAGCGCGGCCCTTTGGGCCGAGTCATGGGTGGGGTCTCCGGCACCAGTTCTTCGTTGCGAGTTGTGTACCTGCTGAGGTCCATCCAGGGAGACGCTCACGGCGTCAAAACGACTCGCCAGCCAGTTCACTTGGGTAGCGGTTCCGTACCCGCTGGTGGCAATGTACCGGTGGCACTCCCGGTTTCCCATCCCCTCGTCTACAATCTCCACGGTGCGGGCGAGGGCTTCGAAATTGGACAGAGGCTCGATGCCCCCCAGAACACCAAACTGCAGCGGCCCATCCCCGGTGTTCTCCTGGCCCGCCAACTGTCCGACGAGGTCGTTCAAGCGATCCGCAAATGCAGCCCATCCGGTCTCCTTGTCTCCCTTTCTTCCGGCGTAGCAGTAGGCGCATGCGAGGGAGCATTGTCCAGGCAGCTCCACCATCAACCCGGTTTGTCTGGGGAGTCCTCTTGTGTCCGAGTTCGGCGTCAATGGGCCCCTCCTTGATGAAATTCAGAGAGGTGTGCCAGGCGGTCTTCCTTCAACACCGAAAGGTCCTCAAAGAGGGCGTCGTCGTCCAAAATTGCTTCCCAAAGCTCGGGTCTTCCCAAATCCTTGAGCAATCTTCGAAGGAGGAGCAAGCGGGTCTCCCGGCAGAAGTCAGTGCTCCCCAAGGCAGCACCGGGGTGGGAGAGGCTGACATGGCAACCCCCTCCGCAGCTCCACCGGGCGAAGCATTGGTCGCAACGGGTCTTTTCTGTGGCAATCCGTCGAACCGCCCCAACCGCCGACGCTTCGATTTTCACCCCCTCCGCTACGACTCCAAGCTCCAAAGACAAGCCACGGTCCTTCCAATTCGCTGCCGGCAGGTAGCACGCAGCCAGGGTTCCGTCTGGATGAAGGATCAAGCTGTCTTGCCCCACGGGACAATGGGCACCCCGTGCATACGGACCCGTGCAGGAGGAAAACCGGGTATCTATTCCTACGTTTTCGGCTAAGTCGGCCACCGTGGAGAAGTGGCGAACAAACTCCGTTGGGGACGGGGGAGCAAGCCCAGCGGGGGCGTTTGCTTCAGCTACCACGGGTTCAATGGCGATGGAATTTGGCTGGAGTCTGCCGAGGAGCCACTCCACGGTTTCGGGAACCCGACCGAGGGATGCTGCGGTGACACAGATTCGAAGGTGCAACTCAAGGTCCCCGCTG
>CALFHQ010000109.1 GCA_937876385.1 uncultured Pseudomonadota bacterium | reverse complement strand
ATCTTCCTGAGCACCGGCGACACCGGGAAAGGTCCCGAGAATTATCAAGAAAATACCCCATCCGACGAGGTTCTTCAGTGCACTCATCTTCTCCTCCTGCTGACAAAACGGTCTTTGAAGGATTCTGAATCATGAGGCAGCAGTTGACAAGAACAAAGGTCCAGAACAAAGGTCCACCCCCAAACCAACCGCCGCGTCGAGACCGAGCGCCAACTGGGGGTGGGCAAACCGTGCACGACGAGAAAGGAGAAGGTCGTTCACCGAACGCAGCGAAATCCCAGGAACGGTTGCCCCTCTTCGGGGTTTTTGGGGGCCTTGAAGTAGGTCATTAGCGCCATTGGGTGGTCCGACCAACCTTCCCCTTTCTTGACTCGGTAGCACCCCTCTTCCCCTTCCCAGACACTTCCATCCGTGGGGGCACCGTTGTAGTTTTCATGCCAACAATCCGCGGTCCACTCGGCCACATTTCCGGCCATGTCAAAGGCCCCAACGGCAGAGCGATTGTCCAACGTCTGGTAGGTCGAGACGTCTTGTCCCCACCCCCACTTTGAGCGTTGCTGCAAGGTTCCGTCGAAGAAACCCACCGGGGTCGTCGGTCCACCATTTTCCATGTAGGGAGAAGTCTCGCCGGTGAATGGATGGTCCGAATCCATGTAGTTCGCCTGATTGGGAGACAGGGAGGAACTTCCCCAGGGGTACCAGAGGTCGGCCCCGCAGCTCTCCCGGCTTCCTCCGGCGCTATACTCCCATTCAGATTCCGAGGGAAGTCGCCCACCCACCCACTGGCAAAATTGCGTTGCCATGGCATGGGTGACGCAGGTCACCGGATGGTCCAGATAGGCCAGATTCGTGGATGGCGGGGGTACCGCTTCCCCCCAACAGTGCTTTGGAAGCTCGCAGATGCCGGCCTTCACGCAGGCCCCGTATTCACGCTGAGTTACCTCGGTCTGAAGGATGCTGAGGGGCCCCGTGAGGGTCACCTGATGGCACGGAGCCCACGAGTCACTGGGATTGTTTGCCCCCTGCCGGAAGGTTGCTTCGTCACCTGGAGCGACTACCTCCAGCCACGGGTTGTCCTCCAGAGCCAGCCGGCAAACACCCGTGCCATCATCGGAGTATCCAGCTTCGCAGTCGCACTGCATCCAGCCATCGCTGTCCACACAATCGCCGTGTTGGCCACACCCATCCTCGGTGCATTCCAAACCCTCGACGCATTGTCCCTTTGACTCGGCAAACCCATCCACGCACGCACCGCAGTGGATTCCATGCCCCTCGTCCACGCAGTTCAGATGGTCCTGGGCACACTCCTGGCATCGGTCTGTGAAGGGCTCAAGACCGCACCATGTGGTCTCTTTTTGGCAGGCGCCGGCACCCCAAACCGATTTGGCACAGGCCAACAACAACTCCCCATCGCACCCCACCACACAAACGTCCACATCATCATCTTCGAGACAAGACTCCACACACGAGACCTCTTCGGCGTTGGCATTGCAACGCTCTCGACTGCACTCGAAAGCCTGCTGGTACACACATTCACGGCAGGCAACGTCCGACATCCATTGGCACGTCGGCCCCTTCTCTCCCGAGGCAATGCACTGGGCATAGGGGGCACATGCGTTCTTTAAGTAGGCCAGCCCCTCTGCGATCTCGAAGTAACCCAGATCCTCCACAATCTCGTTTGCCAGGGTGGCATCCGCCCGAGTGTCTGCGTCAACCGGATGTTGCGAATCGGCAGATGAAGAGTCACACGACGACAAGCACAACAAGAGAGGAAAGGACAGCGCAGCAATCCACCCAACAACCGTTCGCATCACTCTTGCTCCAATTCGTATTTGTCGTAGGAAGCCGTGGCAAAGGACTGAAGAACCTCGAAGGCGTCGTCAAGCAGTTCCACTCGAACCACCGGAGACTCCAGCAGCCCCGGTTCGTCAATTCGAACCCAACCACTTCCACCGGGGGCCCGCAGCAGGAAGTCCTCTGATTCGTTGTGACGCCGAGTTGCATAAGCCTGGTCAAAGAAGTCCGCCTCCACAACGCTGCCTCCATCCACCGAAGAAAAAATGGCCGACCGCAGACGAACTCGCCCCGAATCCACCGGACGGGGCTGGTGCCGCATGCGCACCTGAATCGTTGTGAAGGGGCCCTTATCCAAGTCGAAGCGGTGCTCGAAGAGGGGGAGAGAGGACATCTCGCACGAGTCAAAGGACAAGCCGCTCATGGGCCCGATGCACTCCCCGACGCACCCCCGAAAACCGTCAAAGTCTCCGTCTACCCCAACAAACCGTCCCAGCGGCTCTCCTCCCGCCGGGGCATCGAGGGCAAG
>CALFHQ010000108.1 GCA_937876385.1 uncultured Pseudomonadota bacterium | reverse complement strand
GGCGCTCACTGCCCAAGCTGACCCTGTTTGATTGTGAATCAACAAGATTCTGTTTGGAACTCTCCCCCGAAAATTGTCTATCCTATTTTTCCCCCTGGTTCGGCGCACAATCCGGGAAAAATGGTTTGGAGAATTTCTCCCCCTCGGTCTATACTCTCGGTGCTTTTCCGCCAGAGGCCTTTGGGCGGGAAATGTGGATCGAGGTGACGTTTCGATGTTGGGTTTCAAAGTTGAGCAGTTTGACGGCATCCAGGAAAGTGATTTCCTCGCTTTTCAGGAGCACAAATGGAGTTCCAACCGCTTCAACCTGGAGAGGATGAAGTGTCGAGCCCGGCTCGACGCGTTGGGGAGCGAATGGCTGGAGGGTTTGGGGGAGGCTGCGGCCTCTCTGGTGCAACGCACTACCCTGGACCATCCCCATATCTTCAACGGGAAGAAGGTTGAGTTCTGCTGGACGTTCCTGGATCGTCCGACGGAAGAGAAGGAGCGACTGGGACTCTTCCTGGATAAGGATCGATCTCTACAGGAGAAGGTGGGCGATCCCATCCCCGAGCATCACCTGGCCGTCCTGGGTTTCGGCTTGAATGCCCATGAGGCCAGTCTCTTCTTCCGAATCCACAGTCATGCGTTGCTGGACAAGCGAAATTTCCTGGCCCGAGTCAGCGACCCTCTGGAGCGTCCGACGTTCTCCTCCTTGATGTCAAAGCTCTCTGAGAATTTTGTGATTCGATTTGGAGAAGAGGTCCTGGAAGATGCGGCCAGCTCCGATGGCATGGACCGCTTCATCGAGAAACTGAAGCAGCTTGACGGCTGGTTCACCGTGGAATACGTCCTCCCGAAGGACAGCCCCATCCTGACCTCCCCCGAGTTGGTGGAGTGGCTCAAGGAGCACACGCCGCCCCTCCTCTCTCTGTGGCATTTTGCGGTTTGGTCCACGGACAATGACCGCTTGCAGTTGGCTCGAAAGATCAAACTGGAGAAGAAAACCCAGGCCAAGCGCATGTCCGGTTTCCAAAAGGGAGACTCAGTGCGAATCACGGGCGGGTTGCTTGCCGGGAAAGACGGAAGTGTTCTCGACGTCAACGCCAAAGGGCGAGTCAAGGTTCAAATCGGACGCATGTCCATCGACATGGACCCCAAGCTCTTGAAGAAGGGTTAGCTTCAGGCTCCTATGCCGCCAGAGCAAGGAAGAAGGCGGCGCACTCTCTTTCACAAAGCTTGATGGCTTGGGCTGCGTCCCTCGGATTCGGGTGTTATTGAATTTTCCTGTGCACCACCTGACCCATCGGGCAAGGACCACGAGATGCCCTCAAGAGACCTGTCTGCTGAGCTTCAAGAAGTCAAGGACCTCCTGGTTGAAGCAATAACAGGGACGGCCGGCCTGGTCGAGGCCCTCCACTCGACCATCAACACCCTGGGGGGAGTCCTGGGGCAACCTGGACGAACCCACGGGTTAACCAGATTGGTCTACAAGAGCATCACCGGGATTACGGGGCTGGTCAGTAGTGGAATTGATGCCACGCTCAAGCTGTTTGGACCCGTTCTCAGCGAAGCTGCCCCCTCCCCCACCCGACAGGCCCTCGTGGCCGCGTTGAATGGAGTGCTCGGGGACAGGCTGGCAGAAAGACGCAGCCCCTTTGCCATCCCAATGGAGATTCGTCTACGGGGCCAAGCCCTGTCTGGTGAGGCCCTGGCCGAGGCACTAAATGGCTCCACCAACCGAGCCGTGCTGCTGGTCCACGGGGCCGCTGCGGGGGATCTTCAGTGGCGGCGAAGGGGACATGACCACGGTGCTGCCCTGGCTGAAGACCTTGGCACCGTTCCCCTATATGTCAGCTACAACTCAGGGCTTCATGTCTCGGAGAACGGAAGAGCCCTCGCACATCTACTGGAAGAGCTGACCCACGCCCTGGACGACACCTTTGAGCTATCCATCCTGGGTCACAGCATGGGGGGGTTGGTCGCCAGGAGTGCTTGCTACTACGGAAGCTTGTCCGGACACGGTTGGCTGACCAGGGTCAAGAACCTCGTCTTCATGGGCACCCCCCATCACGGAGCCCTCTTGGAGCGGGGAGGTAACCTGCTTGACGTGCTACTAGAGGTAAGCCCATACAGCGCACCGTTTTCCCGCCTGGGCAAACTCCGCAGTTCAGGGATCACAGATCTGCGCTACGGCAACATTGTCGACGAGGACTGGAGAGACGTGGACCGGTTTACGCCCACCGGGGACCACCGAACAAACGTCTCCCTACCGGAAAACTCTCGCTGCTACGCAATGGCAGCAACCACTGGCAAACAGCCGGGCAAACTCAACGACAACCTAATCGGGGACGGCCTGGTGACCCTGAAGAGCGCACTTGGTCTCCACAAGTATCCCGAGCGCAACCTGATGGTCCCAGTAGAGAATCGATGGATTGGCCGGAGCATGGGCCACCTGGATCTGCTGAGCCACCCAGAAGTGTATAGACAGCTAAAGACCTGGCTCACGCCGCTCCAACCTGACGAAAGCTGCTGAAGACTGACATGAGAATGGGGCCGGGCTCCGCCTAC
>CALFHQ010000107.1 GCA_937876385.1 uncultured Pseudomonadota bacterium | reverse complement strand
AAGAGTCCCTTCCCACGGGAACCTATCTGACCTGGGGGGGGCAGTTCGAGAACCAGCAACGTGCCACTCGAACCCTGGCTTATGTGGTTCCCATCGCCTTGTTGCTCATCTTGCTCATGCAACTGTCCGCCTTGAAGAACGTTCGCTCCACCCTCCTTGTTGTATTGAATCTCCCGTTCTCGGTGGTGGGAGGGCTGGGGGTCATCTGGCTTGCGGACATGAACATCAGTGTGTCGGTTCTGGTGGGGTTGGTGGCCCTGTTCGGGATGGCGGTCCAACACGGGACGGTGCTGGTGTCCTTCATCGATCAGCTTCGAGCCGATGGAATGACTGCCGGAGAAGCCGTGCGAGAGGCGAGCTACCGCCGATTGCGTCCCTTGCTGATGACCAAACTGACCTCCGTTCTGGGGCTCATTCCGATTCTCCTGGCTGACGGTCCCGGTTCCGATGTGCAGCGACCACTGGCCCTCGTGGTTCTAGGTGGTCTGGCCTTTACGACGCTGCTCAATACGTTCGTTGTTCCGGCGATGTACGAGTGGTTCCACCAATCAAGACGCTCGTTGGACACTTGAGTCACTTCTTCCTGTCGATTTTCGCGTGAGTTTTCGACAATTTTTCGTTGCCCTTCCCTTAATTTCGCAGTTAAGATCACGACAACAGAGCAGTTTGACGGTCAGATTTCGACTGCGCGCGAGTCATGGGGACGTCGCTGCGCTCTGTGGGCAGCCCACGATCGAAAGCCAGACCGCAACAGCTATTGAGAGTGTGGGGGGGAGAGATGAAACGGACTGGACTGTTGATTCTGGTTTTTGCAGGCGTTTTGATGGTTGCCTCCTGCGGTTCCGATTCGAGTAAGGACGACTCGGATACGGCATCAGATTCGATGGAGCAGGGAGACGCCCTGCTTCCCGGTGATTCGGATGCGGCACAACCTCTGGAATGCGTGAAGGGGGCTCTGGGATGTACCTGCCTTGACGACGGCACCTGCAACGGCGTCACCCTCCGATGCAATGCGTCCGGCACCTGTCAATCCACCCAGTGCCCTCAGGGCACCCCTGGGTGTGGTTGCAGCGAAAGCGGTGAGTGTGCCTCACCGGCTTCGTGTATCGGGGGGCTTTGCCTCCTCGAGAGCATGCTGACGCCCCCCGAGTCTCCTCAGTGCTACACGCCGTGCCGAGAGGGCCGCTTGACAGAAGAGGGCGCTTACTTCCCGTGCCCGGCAGATGGGTTGATGCCCGGTTGTCTCGACCGCTACGAATGCGTTGACGGCTCTTGCGTCCTTCACAAGGAAGAAAAGTCCGACGACATTTCCCTGGATTACGACCCGTGCATCACTCCCATGGACTGCCCGGACTGGCAAACCTGCATTCAGGGCAAGTGCTACTCCATTTGCGAAAACGACATGGAGTGCCCGGGAGTGTTGCAGTGCCACCGCCATGTGTGCCGCATCGCCTGTGACACCAGCATCGACTGCCCTGCCGGGATGGTGTGTGACTCGGACAACGGCGCCCCTGGATTCTGCCTTCACCCGGCTGCTTCGGGGGACGACGGGGGGACAGTTACAGCGACCTTCGACATCAGCGACACGGCCTTCACCTTCACCAACGCCGACCAGCGAGTGGACCTTGAGTTCACCAACGACGGACCGGGGAAGGTCACCTTCGTGGTGACCCCCATTCGCCACACGAAGTTCACCGAAGCAGGCCCCGTGGACATCGAATCCAATCCCCTGGGATGGATGAAAATGGGCGCCTATTCCACCGATACGCCGAACGAATCCGAGTTGGAACCGGCTGGGAGCTTCACCTTCGAGGCAGCGGACGGAGAATCCGTCCTCGTTGGCTTCCTGGATGTTCCAGAGAACTGTGAGCTGGATCGATGGGAAGGGGTGGTTAAGGTGGAGGCACTGGTGGGGGGCGTCTCTCAGGGAGTCCGCTGGATACACCTTCGCTACATGGGAACGCCGGAAGGTAGCTGGACCGGGACCATTCACTACTTCGCCAACTTCCCCACGGGGAACCTTCAGTCGTGGATGGCCGACAAGGAAGGATACGACATCAAGAACCTCGACAACGCCTTCATCAAGCGTTGGATGGCTTTCAAGGACGGGGACATTGCTCTCACCGAGTTCATGGCGGTCCTCAACGCCACGACCTCCGAATCCTGGAAGTGGTCTTCGGTAGAGGAGCGGTGCCGTTCTGCGTACAACCAGCCCAACGCTGCTTGCTATCTCTACGCCGACCCATGGGGGGAATCTACCAGTGGCGTGGGGCTCTACACTCAGAACCTGCAGCAGGACAAGATCCCTACCGCAGCCACCGAGCTTCCCTTTGCCGTGAACATTCGACAAGACGGAAGCGACTCTCACGATTGGGTCGGCCGCATCGAAAGTTCCGGTTCGCTTCACTATGCAGGCAACCCGGAGGTGGCGCTTCAATTCCAAGGGGACCCATCCTCTTGTCAGACAACTCACCTGCTCTCGGGGACCTGCCTCACATACCTGGACTCCTTCGACGCCGACGTACTTCTTGGGGGCAGAGGTCCTGCGGAGCAAGGCGATTGCGCTCTGTACGGCTCGCAGTTTTCCCTCATGAGCACCCCCTGGCTGGTCCCCGGATTTGAGAGCTTCTCAGTCTCCACTGGGGAAGGGACAGTTGTACAGGAGTGCCGAGATCAAACCGTTCCCTTTGGCGACACATCAGAATTCCATGCCATCAACCAGACTTTCTCCGGAGCCAACCCGGTTCCAAACGGGATGCCTCTCCTTCGCCGCATCCGCCTCATCGACGGGGCGCTGGTGAACCAGAAGACCCTCGTGCTCATCTTCGAAGAGACCTTCGACATCGCCCTCTCTCCCACCCAGTCAGAGAATTTCTCCAGCTACGGAGTCATCCTGCTCAATCGCTCCATGACCCCCCTCACTTCCTCGGACTACGAAGGAAATGTCCACGCATTGGAAGGTTCACCGAGCCCTCACTTCCCAAACAGTGGATGCTCCGAGGCGCTCTCCGATGTGGTCGCAGGGTACTTCAGCGACTCTGACATGTCTGACTTCATCCTCGCCGAACTGCCAGCCATGGAACCCTGGGAAACCGTTCCCGGTGAGTCGGCATGCGACGCGGCAGCCAACCCTCAGAAGTGCCGCACGGCGGTGCGCGCCTTGGCCTCCGCGGCCCTCGACGGCATTCCCGATTCGGCGGTTCCACCCGTTCCTTTGAATCCCAGCGTCGAGACGGCCCACTACTACTGCGAAGACAACGGGACCATCGACCAGGGACCCGTGGGTGCCGATGCTCCATGCCCTCCAGGGAGCAAGGTGGAGTATTTCGCGGTCAACCACGTCATCACCGACGGCAACCCCGGAGAGCACTTCGAACAGCTCTCTTGCAACCAGGACTACTCCTATCAGTACTCTGTTGAAGTCACGACCAACAACCCGGGCACCCTTCAAAGCGGTACGGACGAGGAAGAGTCGTTGGTTTTCCACTTGCTGGACGACAACGGAAGCCCCGGGAGCTGCGGGCAGTGGATTCAGAACATCAAGCTCGGCTGGCAGTGTGCCACGGTTGGAGGCCCCAACTGTGCGGGAAGGCCTCTGGAGGGCACTGTTTCCTGCACCAACCACTCCCAGTGTGACACCAACTACTATTGCGACGCAGGCACCTGCCAGTACTCCTATCGTTTCGATGTTCTGTGGCGCTGCAGCGACACTGACATGGCGTATTGCAGCGACGATCGTTACGACCTGCTGGAGGGGAAGGAATTCTACGCCGACACGTATCAGGCGGAGGTCTTGCAGCCCCTGCGAAGCCAGATTGAGCAGGCATTCCGATACAAGACCAAGTTCATCAACAAGTCGGGAACCAGCCTCGCCTTCGCTCCACGCATCTGCGACCCCGGCGCCGGGGAGCTCAGCTACTGCTATGCACCCGATGAGATCGAAGCGGCCCAGGACCGGGTAGAGTGCATCGAGTACCTCTACAGCTATTTTGGCTCGGACATCCTCACCTCGGATCAGAGTCTCCCGGCCGAGGACAAGTTGTATCCCCGGCTTGCGTCATTTCTGCGGCAGACCTTCTCCTATGATGATTACAGCACCCCGGGAATCGTGCGGGACGGGTTTGAGCGGCTCTTCTCGGAGCTTCTCATCATGATGGGGGACGAAGCCTTCTCGCAAGCCTACGCCTCCCGCTTCGACATCGGTGGCTTCAGCGCTGCTTCCTTCCCTGGGGCGGCCCTGGAACCCAACGGAATCAATCTTTCCGGGGGGGCCGGATTCGAGATGTACAACTTGTACCTGGCGGTGGAGAACTATGAAGCGGCTTTGAACCGTTTCTACCTGCTAATGCCCACCATCTGGGAGTCCTTCGCTCGCCTCAGCACAGACGACTACTACGTCACCCAGGCCACGGCCTCGCACTACTTCGAGCGCCTCGTCCGGGCGTCTGGACAGAAGTCCCGAGCCTGGAGCGAAATCGCTCGACGGTACCAGAAGTTCAACCGCCCGGATCTCGCCAGGCAGGTTGTTGAGCGGGCATACACGGCAGCGTACATGGAATCGGTGGTGTTCAACGGCCTGTTCAAGAAGATGCGGGAGATTTACAAAGACACCGCCGACGAAGAGCAGATCGTCTACATCCTGGAGCAAGCGCAAATCCGCTATCGCCAGGGACTCCTTGAGATGCGGGATGTGTACCGTGACCTCACCAACGAGTTGACCTACTTCGGCTACACCCCCGATTACGTTCCCTTCCCCGCTGTGGAGAACCTGGGAGCCGGGCTGTGGTCCAACGCCTTCGACAAGATGCTCGAATACGCCAAGCAGACTGCCTCGGTGGCCGCTGAAAAGGAGGCCTTGGCCATCAATTCCGGCACAAACTACACCGTCGACTATGCTGCCTTTGAGGCAGAACTGGCAAAAATTCAGGCGAGTTACGAAACCCAACTGCTGGAGCTTTGCGGTTCCTTCGAGGGCAGCGATGGGGTGGTCTACCCGGCGATCCCCCGGTACGCTTCCAAGAACCGGGAAGCCGAGGAACTGATGGCGCTGGCCGGCGACCTGTGCGGACTGACGGGGAGTGGCCAGATCCATGATGCGATGGCTTCCCTGGCAATGTCCAAGCTGGATTCCGATGCCCTTAGAGTTCGCCACAACAATCTTGTTTCACAGGTCAACATCGAGAAGGAGAGGGTGGAGGCGTACTGCCAAGCCCAACTGAGCTTCGCCGACTTCATGTACGGCGAAGACGGGCTCACCACACAGGTAAACAGCCTCCAAGAGCAGATATCGGACAGCAATCGAGCCATCGAGGATCTCAGAAGATACGTTGACACCTTCGGGACCTCGTGCGGGCTCCTTAGCGCTGGAGACATCTATCTGCTGGGCCAGGCCATCGCCCTCGGGGTGGTCTACGACGTCTTCAACATCGTCACCGAAGCCGTCGTCGGCGGGGTACAAATCGGCATCGCCACCAAAGAACGGCGCATCCACGACCTGGAGGAAAGCATCGGCTGGTGGGAACTCAGTCACGATTGCGACCTTGCCCTCATCGACTCCAATGCGGTGGTGAAGGGGCTCCTGCTGCAATTTGCCGAGCTGGAAATCGACGCCATGAAGGCCGAGTATGACTTGATGCTCAAGCTGTCTCAGATAAAGCAACTGAGAAGTCAGGCCCAGCAGCTTCAAGATCTCCAGGCGGAAGCGGAACAGCACGCCATCAACGTCGTGGCCGCGATGAACGACCCCAACGTTCGACTGTACAAGGACGACGCCATCCTGGCAGCGGACAGAACCTTCCATCGAGCCCTAGTGGCTGCGTACAAGGCCACCAGAGTGTTCGAGTACTACACATCACAAACCTACGCCCACCTGTGGGATCTCTTCCTGGTGCGGGCCGTCACCCTCGGCGAATACAACCTGGAAAACTACCTGGCTGAGCTGGAAGACGCCTACTACGAGTTCGAAGAGGCCTACGGCAACCCCGACCTTCGCGTGAAGACCCTCTCCCTGTGCGACGACATCTTGAAGATTCCTTACACGGACGATAGCTGCGGAGCGGATGGGGCGTGCACCACCACCGAACGCGCACAGATGCTTCGAGAAGCGTTGAAGAACCCCGAACTGGTGGATGCCAACGGGTACCTTGTTATTCCCTTCTCCACCACGGTGTCGGAGCTCTCCCCGATGACCTACAACCACAAACTCGACAGCATCGAGGTGGAACTGAGAGGGCAGGACTTTGGAGACGACGTCGCTCGATTCTACCTTCGCCAGATGGGAACCGGGACCATTCGCTCCTTGAGTGG
>CALFHQ010000106.1 GCA_937876385.1 uncultured Pseudomonadota bacterium | reverse complement strand
GGTTTTATCCACATGGACGAGGTGGATTTTGCCATGCACCACGACGAACCGTTGCTGGAGTACCAGGCTGAAGTGGCCGATGACGTCGCCAAAGGGGTTGGCCAGAACGTGGCGCGCATCATTAAGGATGGGGACTGCATCCAGGTAGGGTATGGAAGTGTGCCAAACGCCATCTTGGGGCAGCTTGAGGAGAAGCAGAATCTGGGTGTTCATACCGAGCTTCTCACCGACGGCATCGTCGATCTCATGAGGAAGGGTGTAATCAACAACTCTTGCAAGAGCATCAACGCGGGAAAGACGGTCGCCTCGTTCTGCATGGGGCACCAGAGCACCTACGAGTGGATTCACGACAATCCCGCGATTGACCTTCGCCCCGTCGATTACACCAACAACCCCCTTATTATCGCTCAGATCGACAACATGGTGGCCATCAACAGCGCCTTGCAGATTGACCTCACCGGGCAGTCCACCTCTGAATCCATTGGAACGACTTTTTACAGCGGAATCGGGGGGCACGCAGACTTCATGCGTGGAGTGGTGATGTCAAAGGGTGGGCGAACGATCTTGACCATTCAGTCCACTGCGGAGTTTGGCAAGGTCAGCCGAATCGTTCCATTGCTGGGGGAAGGGGTGGGGACATCCCTGACTCGGGGGGATACCCACTACATTGTCACTGAGTACGGCATCGCCTACCTCCACGGGAAGAATATTCGTGACCGGGCCATGGCCTTGATCGCCATTGCACACCCCAAGTTTCGACCGTGGCTCATTGAGGAAGCCAAGCGCCACAACCTGATCTACCAGGATCAGGCGTTTGTCCCTGGAAAGCGCGGGGAATACCGGGAGGAGTTGGAAGTTTATCGAACCACCCGAACCGGGTTGGAGTTGTTCATTCGTCCCGTTCGAATCAACGACGAATCTCTCTTGAAAGATCTCTTTTACTCCCTCTCCGACAAGAGCATCTACCGCCGGTTCATCTCGGTGAGAAAGGACATGCCCCACGAGCGCCTTCAGGAATTTTGCGTTATCGACAACACCAAAGAGGTTGTGTTGCTGGCCCTCGTGAAGGATGGGGAAAACGAAGTTCCGGTTGCCTTGGGGCAGTACGGGATTTCGGATCACACCCACACTGCTGAGGTGGCTTTCGTGGTGCGGGATGAGTATCAAAACCAGGGAATCGGGTTGGAATTGCTCTCCTACTTGACCTACAACGCCAAAAGAGAAGGTCTGTTGGGGTTCACCGCAGAAGTTCTTGTGGAAAACAAGCCGATGCTCCACCTGTTTGAGAAGATGGGTTTCGACATCGAGAAGCGGAGCAATTCGGGTGTATACGAAATGCGAATGGTATTTTGAGGTTGGCGATGACTGAGCAGTTTCCAGAAATAAAGCACCTCTTCGAGGCCCGTTCGGTGGCCGTGATAGGCGCCTCTGCCAAGCCCAACAAGATCGGCCACAAGCTCATCAAGAACATGGTGGACGATGGCTACAAGGGGCGCATCTATCCGGTGAACCCAACCGGCGGGGAGGTTCTGGGGTTCCCCATCTACAAGAGCATCCTCGATGTGGAGGGAGAGGTCGACCTGGCCCTCATCGTCGTGCCGGCCCACCTGGTATTTGCGGCGGTGCAGGAGTGTGCCGAAAAGAAGGTCAAGTTCCTTCCCATCATCACCTCGGGATTCTCGGAAGTGGGGGACAAGGAAGAAGAGCGGAAAATAGTGGAATACGCCAGGGCGCACTCCATGCGAGTCTTAGGGCCCAATATCTTCGGGTTCTTCTCCGCAAAAGCGTCCCTCAACGCGTCCTTTGGTCCGGGGGGAATCAAGCACGGCCAGGTGGCCATTATTACCCAGAGCGGTGCTCTGGGGGTCGCCATGATCGGCAAGTCGGCGGTGGAGAACATCGGGTTGTCCACCATCGTGTCCATGGGGAACAAGTCCGACATCGACGAGGCAGACCTTCTCGATTACCTCGTGGAGCAGGAGGAGACTCGAGTCATCCTCATCTACATCGAGGGAGTGCAACACGGGGAGAAACTTGTCCGGGCGCTGAAGGCCACCACACCGAGGAAACCGGTGGTGGTTATCAAGTCGGGACGTTCGGCTAGAGGGGCCATAGCGGCGGCCTCTCACACCGGGTCGCTGGCGGGCGCCGACGAGGTCTTTGACGATGTCATGGCCCAGTGCGGAGTGCTGCGGGCCGAAACCATCCAGGATGCGTTCAACTGGTGCAAGTTCCTGTCCGACGCACCGGCCCCCCAGGGCAAGAATGTCGCCATCGTGACAAACGGCGGGGGAGTGGGCGTCATGGCCACAGATGCTGCCGAAAAATTCGGGGTCAATCTCTACGACGACCAGGCCGTGTTGCGACAAGTGTTTGGCCCGGTTACCCCGGACTTCGGGTCCACAAAGAACCCGGTGGATATTACCGGGCAAGCTGGGGAAAAGGAGTACAACGAGGCACTCACCGCGGCCTTGGAAGATCCAAACATCCACTCGGTGATCGCGTTGTACACTGAAACCGCTGTGTTTACGGCGAAGTCCTTGTCCCAGATGATCCTCGAGAACTATTGGAAGTATCAGAAGAAAGGGAAACCCATCAGTTTCTCCATCATCGGTGGGCACAACATTCAGCAGTCCATGACAGAGTTGAGCCAACACAAGGTTCCTGTCTTTGAAGATGTCTACGACGCCGTGAGCGTCTTTGGCGTCCTGTATCGATACCATCACAACGCCCAAAAGGCGGTGGAGACCCCTCCCGATTATCCCATTGACGTGGAACGAATCTCCACGGTCATCGCTGGTGCGCGAAAGGAGGGGCGAACCTTCCTGCTTCCCCACGAAAGCTCAGTGGTTATGGAAGAGGCGGGGATTGTCATGCCCCGCAGCGGCATTGCTTCCAACCTCGATCAGGCGGTCTTACTGGCAAAGGAGATCGGCTTTCCCGTGGTCATGAAGGTGGTGTCGAAGGACATCATCCACAAGAGCGACGCCGGCGGTGTGGCCCTCGACCTGGACAATGTCGAGGAGGTGATGGACGCCTATCAGGCCATCATGCACAACTGCCGACGGTATGACCCTGCAGCGAAGATCAAGGGGGTGGAGATCTCCGAGATGATCGAGGCGAGCATCGAGACCATCGTCGGCGCCAGGCAGGATCCAAGCTTTGGACCGGTGGTCATGTTCGGCCTTGGGGGCATCTACGTCGAAGTCATGAAGGATGTGGCCTTCCGGGCGTTGCCGGTGACTCGAACCGAAGCCATGGATCTCATCAAAGAGATTCGTTCCTATCCACTCCTCCTGGGTGTCCGCGGGGAGAAACGGAAGGACATCGAGGGAGTGGTCGACACGGTGTTGAGAATGGGTTGCCTCATTCGCAGTATCAAGGACATCTCCGATATCGAACTCAATCCCCTGGTGGTGTACGATCACGGGGATGGAGTCAAGGCGTTGGACGTACGTATTCTACTGACACATCGATAGTGAGGGGAACTGGAATGAAGAAGATAATCATCGCGTCGACCCGCAAGAGTGCAGGAAAGACCAGCCTCATCGTGGGACTTGCCCGCAGCACCGGGAAGAAGACCGGCTATATCAAGCCCTTTGGAGATCGACTCCTCTATCGCAAGAAGAGACTGTGGGATTACGACGCTGCCTTGCTTACGAACATTCTGGGTGTCAGCGAGAGTGCTGAAACCTGCACCATCGGGTTTGAGCGTTCGAAGCTCAAATACATGTACAACGAAGAGACCACCTTGCAGAAACTTCGGGAGATCGCAGCCCAGGCCGAAGAGGGAAACGAACTCCTCATGGTGGAAGCGGGCAGCGACATGAGCCATGGGGTCTCGGTCTTTCTTGATCCGGTGACCCTTGCCTCGACCTTGCAGGGCAAGTTGGTCGTGGTGCTTCGAGGGGGAGAAGACACCATCATGGATGATGTCGCCTTCCTGAAGAAGCGGGTTGCACTCAATGGCGTCGAACTCGGCGGTGTGGTCGTCAATGGAGTCCAGGATTCGGAGGATTTCATCGACACCTATTCCGCCGAACTGACGGAACTGGGCGTGACTCTCCTGGGAACCATTCCCCACGAACATCGGCTGCAGTCCCTCAACGTGCAGCTCCTCGCCGAGACGTTGTTTGCCCGGGTGGTCGCTGGAGAAGGTGGCCTCGACAAGGAGGTCAAGACGATCTTCGTGGGTGCCATGTCCGCCGACGCGGCCATGAGAAATCCCCTCTTCAACAAGGAAAAGAAGCTCATCATCACCAGCGGTGATCGAAGCGACATGATCCTGGCTTCCCTCAATGAGAACACATCCGCTGTGGTGTTGGCCAACAACATCCTGCCCCCCTCCAACGTCACCAATCGAGCCACCCAACTGGGGATCCCCCTGCTCCTCGTGTCCATGGACACCTTCCGAGCGGCCAAGCAGGTTCACGACATGGAACCCCTGCTGACGGCCGGGGATGACAAGAAGGTGGACGCTCTCGAGGAGATTGTGAAGAAGCACGTCGATATCGAGGCGCTGCTGGCCTGATTCAACAATCTTCGTGTGCTGTGACCTTGTTTCGACCGGTTTCTTTGGAACGGTATAGCGCCAGATCGGCTTTCTTGATGTGCTCGTCGAAGGGCTCCCCCGCCTTTAGGCCATGGGCCGTGCAGACGCCCAGGCTGCAAGTGACCGTAAGCTTCTCGCCCCCGGGGAGGTCGAAGGGATCCTTCTCGATGGTGGCTCTGAGCCGTTCGGCAATTATTGGCCCCATCTCCTGGTCCGCTTCCGGGGCCAACAGGAGGAATTCCTCTCCCCCCATGCGACACACAACGTCGCCGCGGCGCAGGAGTGTTCGAACTCGGTTGGAGAACTGTGTCAAGACGGCATCCCCTGCATCGTGTCCGTAGGTATCGTTTACCAACTTGAAGTGATCCAGGTCCGCCATGATGAAAGAGATCGTGTGTTTGAAGTCGACGTTTTCGAAGCGATTCTTCAAGTCTCGGTTCAACGCCTGACGGTTGTAGAAACCGGTGAGTCGGTCGGTTTGCGCCAACACCTCGAGCTTCGCATTGACCTCTTGAAGCTCTTGATTCAACTCCTCCAATGCTGCTTCGCTCTTCTTTTGTGCAGAGATGTCGATGAAACTCTCCAGCAGAACCATTTCGCCATCCAGTTCAAGCTCCAGAACGGATTTCAAGATGGGGTATTCCTTGCCTTCAGCGGTTCGAAGGATCCGCTCAGAGCTGTCCACCGACTGCCCCAGATCCAGAACCGGGCACGTATCCTCGCCGGCGGTAGATAGGTGTTCAATGCACGGCTGCCCGATCAACTCTTCCGGCGTGGAGACCCCTGCCATCCGGGCTGAATAGTCATTGGCAAAGCGAATTCGTTTGTCTCGCCCCACCACCACCACGCCAAAGGGGCTGCGTTCCAGTATCGTTTGGATCTTCTTTCTGGCTTCGGCGGCCATCTCTTCGGCTACCTTTCTGCCAGTAATGTCTTTTACGGTCCAGAGTACCCCTTCGTTCAGGTCGTCGGGGTTCAGGGCTCGCCCTGAGATACTGGCCCAGAATTGGGTGCCGTCTTTTCGTTTGAACGGGTAGTCGGCGGTGACATGTCGGTCCTCTTTCGTACGGTTGTAGTACTCGCTCCCGAAGTCGCTGTAGTGCTTTGGGGATACGTGGAGCATTTCGGTGGACATCCCCACCAATTCCCCTTCTTCGTAACCGAACATTTCGCAAAACAGCGGATTTACCTCGGTGATGAATCGGTTTCCGGTGACTCCCAGAATGCCCACGGTGCTATTGTTAAAGAGCGCTTGCTGGTGTTCCAGGACGCTCTTCAATTCCTCTTGAACCAGCTTCCGGTTGGTGATGTCTCGCATGATGCCCAGAGCCTGCCACTGGCCATTGGCCTTGATTGCTGACAGGGACAGCTCAATATCCACCTCCATGCCCCCCTTTCGGATGGCCTGCAGTTCCAAGGTCATTCCAATCGCGTCGCCGGTCCCCGTCTGTAGAAATTTCTCAAAGGCCTTGTTGTGAGCCTCGATGAATCGCTCCGGGGCCATCGTGCTGTGGAGATTCTGCCCCAGCACTTCCTCTGCTGTGTAGCCCAGGATGCGCTCGGCCGCAGGATTCCAAAACAGGATGCAGCCCTTGTCGTCAATGACTACGATGCCATCCTGGCTCGAAGTGGCGATGGCTCGAATTCTCGCCTGGTCGCCTTTCACCGCGGCGCAGTCAGCTTCCCTTCGACGGTATCGCAGTACGGCGGCTCCCAAGGCGAGGCTCAATAGTGCCAGGAGTGCGGCGATGGCAATTGCATATACCATACCTCACCTCCTCTTCTGGCCGTTGACTGGAGGCTGTTGTGACGGAAGATTGGAGATCCACCCCTTTACGACAAACAGGTAGTACAGCAGGGCGAAGATAAGACTCGCCAACGTCAGATATGCCGAGAAGATCATGCCGCTGTGAACTCCGGCTGCGACTCGCTCCCACAGACTCTCCACGACCACGCCGTCACCTGGGACAACGGAAACCGAGCCCTCAACCTTGTGCGTGCGGAAGGCGGCCATGAAGTGAGCTATGTGATGTTTCAGGAAGTCTTGTTCCTTGGGAAGGTAGTCCCGACCGCCGGACACCAATGCGTCGACTTCCTCCTGCAGCCCTGCGTCTTGCTCCTCTCCAAACCCGTGATAGGCTTCAACCGCAGAAAACAGGTGCCCCCCTTCCAATTTGTTGAAAGCATCGACAACCCGACCCTCCTCCAGCGCCCGGTTGGCATCCTCCACGACAAAAAAGTGGCCGTAGAGATTGTACCCCCACGACAACACCATTGCCGCACTGAAGAACAACAACAATCCCAGGAAGATACGGCCCATGACATGGGTCCATTGGGCAGGCGTGAGGGGAATCTCCGCAATCGGTTTCTTCCGTTTGAACATCTGGCACTCCAGTTTGAGATTCGGCCCACATTTGGGGAAGATATGGAGACAGTCCCCCATGGTATTCCTTCTGAAACAAATTTCCACTGGAAAAACAAGGGACCCGTCCCCTATAATCCACCCCACTTGTAGTTTGAAGCCCGAAAGGAGGGACGTATGAAACGACTGAGACCGGTTTTGATGCTGGTTGTCTTCGTGGCGTTGGCGTTTGCCGGCTGCCAGAAGAAGGCGGAGCCTGCGGCGGAGGGGAAACCCAAGGCTGAGGCGAAGGCTGAAGCCAAAGCGGAACCCAAAGGGGAAGCGAAGGCCGAGGAGAAAGCGGAACCCAAGGCTGAAATGAAGGCCGAGGAGAAGGCGGAACCCAAAGCTGAAGTGAAAGCTGAAGAGAAAGCGGAACCCAAAGCCGAAGTGAAGGCCGAGGAGAAAGCGGAACCCAAAGCTGAAGTGAAGGCCGAGGAGAAAGTGGAAGAGAAGACGGCTCCGGAAGCGAACTTCCAGATGCCGGAACTTCCGAAAATCGAAGCGCCGACGTTTGATTACCCAAAGTTCGAAGGAAAGCAGGTGGCACTAGTTCACACGGCCAATACGGCTGGTGAACTAGAGCCGTGTGGGTGAGGCCACCGTCTTGGCGGTCTTGCCAAGCGACCAAACGCCCTGAAAGATGAATCCAAAGAGTGGAACGGAATGATTCTCGTTGACACGGGAGACATCTTTGAACGTTCCTACAGTGTGACCAAAGAGAAGCGACCCGAACTGGAAGCTCGTGCGGAGCTGTACATGCGGTCCTACGAGAAGATGGGCTATGACGCCATCTCCTTGGGCGACCGAGATGTTCGATTGGTTGGAGTCAAACTCCTCCAGAAGCTCGACAAAATGGTGAAGTTTCCCATTCTCTGCGCCAACCTCGTCGATGCCGAAGGGAAGTCGGCGTTCACCGAGTCGGTGGTCATCGAGAGAGGGGGCTACCGAATCGGCCTGTTTGGTCTGATTACCGGTGGTGCCGAAGCTCGGGAGGGAAACATCTACAAGGTCCGACCTGCGGAAGAGACGGCCATCGAAGTGGTCAAGAAGCTTCGAGAGCAGAATGTCCAGGCCATCGTGCTTCTGGCTCACCTCAACCGTCGTGACGCTGCCGAACTGGCTGAGAAGGTTCCAGGCATTGATGTCATCTTGGGCGGGCAGGGAGAATCTCCCTCGAAATTCCTCGAATCCATTGGGACGACTCCGACTTTCTTTGCGGAGGCCGGCGGTCGTGGGCAGCACATGAACACCGTTGTCATGCACTTCTCGGTTGACCAATACAAGCCCTTCGTGGTTCGAGAGACACCTACCAAGATGTTGGACGAGCTTCGCAGTGTCGATTCGAGAATCGAGCGATACGCCGGCGTCATCACGAAGCCGGCCCAGCCTGGTACGCGTGCTGCGTCCAAGGATCGCTACATCAAGTTGATTCAGAATCTCCTCAAGGAAAGAGAAGAGCTGGCCGCGCGAATCAAGGGATTGAAGCCCGTGGATACCGAAGCCCCCTTCTTGACCCTCAAGGACGTCCCGGTCCCCAAGACCTTGGATGATGATCCAGATGTAGCAAAGTGGATTGCGGAACACCACGCAAAATTCGACGGAAAGGCAGCGATGCAGCCGATGAAGCGACCGATTCGCCCCAAGGCTCCGCTCACCCGTCGTGGTTCCAAGATGATCCCCAAGAAGGTCCTCAAGGGCGCTAAGCCCCTGAAGTAGACTCCTCATCTACCTTAAGTTCCCCTTCAATCAACCCCAGTATTCTTCTGGCTCGATTCACCGGAGGCTCCATTTCCGCCGTCGGGAAGGTCGCTATGAGATGGTGTGTCGGTGTGACCCGCAGTGGAAGCGGTTGCTTCTTGATGAGCTCCAGGGTAGCGGCCAGAACCGCATCGGGAGATTCCTCCAGGTGGACTTTCACGGTCTGGGTGCCGACTACGAGATGAGAGATACCAAGCTTCTGACATCGAAGTCTCAACTCGGCCACTGCGAGAAGCTGCTGAACCGGGTCGGGGAGGGGGCCGAATCGGTCTCGCATCTCGAACCGATATCGGTCCAGGAGGTCCAGATTGTCCGAGGCAGCAACCATCCGATAGAAGACCAGCCGCTCGTGACGGTCGGGTATGTAGCTGTCGGGAATGCTCGCTTCCACAGGGATTTCTACTCGACTTTCTACGGCACGTTTCTCTTCTCGTTGTGCCTTCAGGTCGTCCACTGCTTCCTGGAGCATGTGTACGTAGAGGTCGAATCCCACCGAGGCGATGTGTCCCGATTGGTTGGCGCCGAGGAGGTCTCCAGCGCCTCGCAACTCCATGTCGATGGATGCTATCTGAAAACCGGAGCCCACCGCCGAGAACTTGGTCAAGGCAGCGAGGCGAGAACGGGCTTCGGTGGACATGACGCTGGTCGGGGGGACGATGAAGTAGGCATAGGCCTTGCGATTTCCACGTCCGATTCGTCCTCGAATCTGGTAGAGCTGTGCCAGTCCGAAGTAGTCGGCGTTGTTCACGAAGAGGGTGTTCACCGTAGGAATATCCAGCCCTGACTCGATGATCGTTGTGCACAACAGGACGTCGAATTCTCGGGCCATGAATTGAAGCATGGCCTTTTCCAACTCCCCTTCCCCCATTTGACCGTGGGCCACAGCGACCCGCACACCCGGAACAATGCCTTCAAGGGTTGCCTTGACGTTGAGGATATCTTCCACCCTGTTGTGCAAGAAGAATATCTGTCCGTCTCGGTCCAACTCGCGCTGGATGACGTCCCGGATGAAGTCTTCGTCGAAATGGATGAGGCTGGTTTCGATGTCCTGTCGGCCGGGAGGAGGGGTCTTGATGAGGGAGAGGTCGCGCACCCCGGTCATGGCCATGTGCAAGGTTCGAGGGATTGGAGTGGCGGTCATGGATAGCACGTCCACGGTGGAGCGCAGTGCCTTGAGTCGCTCTTTGTGATTGACTCCAAAGCGGTGTTCTTCATCGATGACGACCAGTCCCAACTGCTTGAAGTTCACGTCCTTCCCGAGGAGGCGGTGGGTTCCGATGATGACGTCCACGTCCCCCCGCTCCAGCTCCTTGAGCGTTTCCTTTTGCTGCCTTTTGGACTTGAAGCGGCTGAGGCTGGCTACCTTCACCGGGTATCGTTTCAGTCGTTGTTGGAAGGTCATGCGATGTTGCTCGGCCAGCACCGTCGTTGGCACCAGGACTGCCACCTGTCTGCCATCCAGAATGGCCTTGAAGGCGGCCCGAATGGCCACCTCTGTTTTCCCAAATCCAACGTCCCCGCACACCAGACGATCCATGGGTTGAGGCTTCTCCATGTCGAGAAGAACCTCTTCGATGACCCGTTGCTGGTCTGGAGTTTCGTTGTAAGGGAAGGCAGCTTCGAATTCTTCATAGTACTCATCTGCCGGGGAGTAGGCGTATCCACTCAACGCCTGTCTTCTAGCGTAGAGCGCCAGGAGGTCAACGGCCAGCTTCTTGGCAGCGGTCTTGACCTTCGAGACACGCTTTTCCCAGCTCACACCGCCCAGGCGATCCATCTTCGGCGCGCCTTTGGAGCTGCCCACATATCGTTGAATGGCGCCGGCATTGTGGACGGGGACGTACAATGTGTCGCTGTTGGCGTAGGTGATGACCAGGCTCATGTACTCGGCGGTTCCCAAGGTTCGGCGGGCCACCCCCTGGAATTGCCCGATGCCGTACTCCTTATGGACGACGTAGTCCCCTTCCTTCAATTCCAGCAGTCGCTCTCGGTCGCTGACCCCCTCCGAATCCTTGCGAGTTCGTCTGGCTCGTCGCACATACAACTCGTCGCCGGTGACCAGATAGAGCCCTTGATGGGGGCTGTGGAACCCTCGATGGAGGGGAGCTATGAACATCTCCACCCCGACGAAGCGATTCTTTCGAACCAACTGCGGGTAAGTTGGAAGTCCTTTGAAGATGCGACACGAGAGCCCCCCCTCCACGATTTGTGTGGCGAGTCGTTGGGCTTCCTTGGCGTCTGGACTGGTGAGGACAACCCTGTAGCCGGCCTTGAGCCTCTCTCTGGCCTGGGACTGGAAGGCGCCGATTCGATTGCCTGTGCCCTCCAACTCCTCCACCGGGCGTCTGAGGTCGAAGGAGAATCGGACCCCAGCGTCGGTATCCAGGACTCCGGTGTTCAATTGAGTGAATCGAGCCAGTGAACTTTCAGCATCCTCCTGACTCATCATCAGCTCTTCGGGGGAGAGGACCAGCCTTCCCTGGGTGGCCGCAGCGTGGTAGCGGTCTCGCTCCGATTCTCGGATTTTGGCGATGGTACTGTCGATGCGCGCCTTGTCAGAGAAGAAAACAGCCCACTCCTTTGGATCGAGGTAACCGTGAAGAGCCTTGGGAGCGTCGGTGAGGAGGGGGAGCAGAGCGTCCATGCCGATGGGGAGCTCCTCGTCTCGAAGTTGGTCGAGGACCCCTGTGAGCCTGGAGGACGGAATGTGCAGCTTCCCGGACAACTCCACGAGGCTGGGACGCGCCTTCTGAAGCATCTGGGCTTGCTCCAACACCGGGGAAGCGGGTGCGACAAGCGCTGTACTCAATCGCTCTTTGGAGAGCTGAGTGTTGGGGTCGAAGAGGGCGATGGCTTCGACGTCATCCCCGAAGAAGTCCACCCGAATCGGCCAATCCTCCCCGGGGCTGAAGATGTCCAGGAGACTTCCTCGAACGGCGAACGTCCCCTCTTCCACCACCACGTTGACCCGGGTGTACCCTCGATCCGACAACGAGCGGATAAAGGCCTCTCGATCGACCTCCTCTCCGGTTTCCAGAAGGGTGGTGTGGGTGCTCACGGCTTCAGGATCTGGAATCCGCCAGAGCAGTGGTGCCGGGGAACAGACTACGACTTTGGCCTTGCCCCAACCAACATGGGACCAAACCCCCAGCGCTTGAAGTTGCCGTCGTCGGTCGGCGGAGACTGGGATGTATGGGGAAACGAACCAGGTGGGCAGGTGGACGACGGGTCCCCACTCGTTCTCCTGCCCGAAAAGCACTCGAAGGTTGGAAACGAGGGTGTCGGCCTGCTCTTCATCGGGAACCACAACCAGCAGTCGTTTGCCTGTCTCGTAGTGCAGGGCGGAAGTGACCAGATGAAGGGTGTGCGGGTCTACATCTTCCAGATGGATCAGCAGTCGACCTGAATGCTGAACCGTCCGATAAAGCTCTCGAAGACGCCCCGAATCCACCATCTACCGGCTCCTGAGGGAGAGAATGGAACAAACAAGGTTTTGGACCATACCAGAAAAGAAGCCGCTGATGCCACGAAATCACACCAGGAACCCCAGACAGAGTTCTCCGGGTGCCCTGGAATGCCGTCGGAAGCGGCGCCGACTAGTAGTAGTAGGGCACGATGTCGGCCTTGATGGAGCCCACTACGAAGGAAAGGCTCAGGGAGTCGTATTCCCCATCTCCGTTCACGTCGATGTCCATGGGCACCATGGCGATGAGGCCCAATACAGCGTCCTTGCTTCCTCCGGGGAAGAACTCTGCCGGGATGGCCTCTACAACTCCGCTGAGGTTTTCCGGGGTCACCGCACCGCCGATAACTCCAGTGAAGGTCTCAATGTTTCCGGCCTCGTCGGTTAAGATGTCGGCTTGAACCATGGCGTTGAACAAGACCGCTTCGGCGGTGCCTCCGCCGGCGAAGTACATCTGGTAGGGGAACACGTTGCCGGAGCCGCCGGCGGTGAGGACGTTGTCTTGAATCACCGCATTGGTGAACTGGATATAGGGCTGGCACAGGTCGTTGAAGTTGGAAGGAGAGACGCGGTACTTGCACACCGTGTTCTGGTAGTCGCAGTCGGGGGCAGAGGGATCGACGCCGCCGTAGTAGAGGGTCATGTTAAAAGGGGTCCCGTCGAATTTCGGGTTGTCCATCTCCACCAGGATGATGGCGGGACTTTCGGCTTCCAGGGAGATGTTCTCCGCCAGCATGTCGTTT
This sequence comes from uncultured Pseudomonadota bacterium, assembly GCA_937876385.1. Classification (GTDB taxonomy): domain Bacteria; phylum Myxococcota_A; class UBA9042; order CAIXZC01; family CAIXZC01; genus CALFHQ01. Next base: position 5,508 of record CALFHQ010000106.1, on the reverse strand, counting down.
AAGAGCTCTCCGGCAAAGGAGAGGGTGTTGTCGAGCCCCTGCTCGCAATCTTCGTTGGGGGAGCAGGTTTTGAGGTCGTTGTCCACGTTGAGGGCCTCACCCGGATGTCCCCCGGCTCCCATACGCAACGAGTTGATTTTGAAGGAAGTGGTGGAGAATTCGAGGTCGCAAGGGGGGCAGGAGTAGAACTCCTCTTCCCCTTCGCAGCGACCGTAATGGCAGATGTCATTCACGGTGCAGGAGGCCTCGTCGCTGCAGGGCTCCTCGTTGAAGACATAGAGGCAGCCGAAGGAGGGGTGGCAGAACTCGTCGGTGCAAATGTTGTCGTCAGCGCAGTCCATGAGTCCGTCGGTGATGCATTCCCCGTCCACGCATCGGTCGTTCACCGTGCAAACGTCTCCATCCCCACAAAACAGCGAGTCATCCGGCGTGTTGGTGCATCCCAGCACCATGTCACATTCGTCCAGCGTGCACGGATTGTCGTCATCGCACATCTCGTGATTGGGCGTTCGAATGCACCCTTCCACCGGGTCGCACACATCGTCGGTGCACATGACTCCGTCGGCGCAGGTTGGCGGGTTGGTCTTCACGCAGACGCCGTTCTCGCAGGCGTCCGCTTCTGTGCAGATGTTGCCGTCTTCACAGGCTGTACCGTCAGCGGCTTTGGAGAATTCGGTTTGCGAAACAGTCGGGTCGCAAACCAGGCAGGTCTCCTCTGGATCGGCAGCACCCTCTTCAACACACTCGTTGTTGATGAGGCACCATCCGTCGGTGATCTCTCCCGCCTCGCATTTCCCTTCTGAGTTGCACACGGCTGCAGCGCAGGTCAGACTGTCGCACTCAATCGGGGTTCCGGTGCAGACTCCCTCAACACAACTGTCGTCGCTGGTGCACGGGTCGCCGTCATCGCACTCTTGTCCCACAACGCATTGTGAAATCGGAACATCATTCTCTGTGGTCAGATCCCCGTCTGAGGCCGTGTCGTTGGTGACATCAGCGACATCAGAAGAGCTGCTTGAGCAGGCAACCATAAGCGCCACGAAAAATAGAGGGAACAGTCGTCGAATCATCTCGGCCTCCACTGACCAGCGGCGGATTCAAACAAGTCCTGGGTGTCTCTTCTGAGCAAAAGTAGGAGGAAATAGGATACCTTGCCGTCTCAGCCTCTTCGCTGGTAGGGCGATTCAAAGCTGCCCGACTCGTGGACCTTCTTCCCAACCTCCAGGAAACGATCGTACAGATTCGTGAGGCTTTGTCCAGGATTGGCGAGGAGATCTTCCAGCGCCGTATTGGCTTCTCGAAGTCGCTGGCTCACATCGCACACCACAAAATCGAGGAGCTTGTATGCAAACGGGTTGTTGGCCTGGAACAACCGCTCGAAAATGTCCCGCTGGCATTCCAGAAGTACGACATCGGTTTCGGCCATCATGGTGGCATGGCGTCGCCCGCCGTCGATGATGGGGATCTGTCCCAGCATCTGGTTGCGCCGCATGGTGCCCACTCTCTGTCGCGTGGCTCCGGGGAGCTCCTTGAAGACGCCCACTTTTCCGTTGGCGATGATGAAGAAACTCGGTGCAGGAGCTCCTTCCTTACAGATTATCTCGTCCTTTCTGGCAAGACGCACCGAAAATGCCGTAGCGAGGGTGCCCATCTCCGCTTCCGAAAAGCCATGAAAGACGGCCAACTCATTCATCCACGGAATCGGATTGCTGGGATCGTTGGTCTGCATGTCAGCTCCTCTAGAGACTTTCCTTTGGTGTCAAGACCTGGAGTTCTTCGGCTTCCTCGTGGGGATTTTGGAAGAAGTCTCCGATGCGGTCGTTGATCTGTCGCAAACGAGCGCAGATGAGCGGGGCAAGTTCCCGCAACACCTTGTACGCGGCAGGGTGGTACGCCTCTCGCAACTTGTTGAACTCCGAGAGATCCACCTGGTACAGGATTGTATCGGTCAAAGTCCCCACCGATGCGCTGCGAGGGCTTCGATCGATGAGAGCCATCTCGCCAAACACGGAAGGCGCTTCGAGATCCGCCAGTTGGGTCAGTTCATTGTTCTGCAACCGCTTGAAGACACGGGCTTTTCCCTCAACCATGATGTACATGGCCGTGCCCTGTTCCCCTTCCTTGATGATGGTGGTCCCGCGTTTCACCTTGAGCAGACGACTGATGCCGATGACGCTTTCCAACTCTTGTGGGGACAACTGTCTAAACAAGGGGACATAGGTCACAATCTTTCGATAGAGGGTCCTGTCCATTTGAAAAATCTCCTTGCGCGGGTTGCTGGCAGTCTAGCATCGAGGTACAACCCATTCAAGCGAAAAATCCGAATAATCTTTGTGGAATGCGTCGTCTCACGAGGAGGGAAATCGCCAGAAAGAACAGCAGGAGCACCATCGGAAGCGTCTCCAAAGGGACCGCGTGAGTCTGGCAGCCACCGGAGCCTTCATGCGCCACTTCCGGCGCCGACTCCTCTATGGAAGCGACCACGTCGTCTTCGTCTGTTGTGTCCTCAAGAGACTCCGTGGGGACGTCGTTGATGCAGTAGCCCTCCTGGCAGAGTCCGGCCCCCTTCGGGTTTGTGCAGGGGGTGCCGTCCTGGCTGGCCTCCGAGATGCACTCACCAGTCTCCCCATCGCACCAAGCGTTGTAGCAGTACGGATTGGGGACATAGCAGAACTTCGGAGTGGAAACGCAACTCCCTTCCCAGCAGTAATCCCCTTCGGTGCAAAGGTCGCCGTCGTCACAGGGAGCGTAGCTCTCAGCGGGACCCAACGTGCAACCCTCTTTGGGATCACAAGTGGTTGTCTGACAGGCCCCTACGGTATCCTCCGGTATGTCGCACACCAGGGGAACTCCGGGGACGCACTGGCCATCCTCGCAGCGCTCAGAGCCGTTGCAGACGTTGCCGTCCAGGCAGTGCTCGTCACTTTCACATCCTGGCACCACAATGGTTGGATCCCCGTACAGGTTGAACTCCAACCGCACCTTGAGCGTGGAAGGCTGCCCACCAAACGTCAGGGCGGACATCGCCTCCTGGAAGGCATGCCCCACCGTCTCTCGCTTTCCCATCAGCAGATGAACGAAGTACACCCCCAGGGTGAAAGCACCCGGAGTAAAAGGAGAAGGTTTCCAGGAGGAATCTCCCCCAGGGGCAAGCCCCATGGTCACCCGAGTGGAAGCCACGTCGGCGACGCTGAAATTTCGCAAGATGGTGTGGGCGAGGTTTCCGTGCTCCTCGGGCTCGGAGTTCAAACACGAGCCGTGGAAAACGATTGGGGGGAAGTCGTCGTTGAGGTCTTGCTTGCCCAGCAGCTTGTTGATGAAAGCCGGCTCCTCAACCTCCGTTTGCTGCGGAAGACCGTCGCTGTTCGAGTCGTTGAGCCAGACATCCCGGTATGCCCCCTCCGCACTTCCGTGGGCGCACCAGAAGACCACGGCATGCCCTATCCCCCACTCCAACACCAGATTCTGCCAGTTCAACGGGCGCTCGGATTGCACGATGGAGCGAAGGTTCCCCTCCGCCTCGGACAGTCGCACCGGGGTTATGGCGAACTTGCTGAAGGTCTGCTCATCCATGTAGGAAGCGATCAAGGAGGTGTCCACCCAGGTTCCGTTTGGAAAGGTCACCTGAGGGGAAGGCAACAGAATTCGATTGTGCCAGCGGGCGGGGGGAATGTCGGCGTATCGAATCAACCGTGCAAGCACGGAGTCCCCATAATAGGGAAGGGTTCCCTGGTGAGGGATACGGGCAACGACCAACTCCGGAATCAAGTCCACCCCTCCTTCGAGGGAGCTTAAGGTTCCGTCTTCGGCTACGCTCAGGTAGTCCTCCAACTCGCAAGGGAAGGCGTCGCCGTCGAGGTTCCAGTTTCCCGTCAAGTCGGCATAGAAGAAATCCGTGGGGGCATCTCCGGCTCCGTCCTCGTAGCCTCGAGCTGGATGACAAACCAACATCGGAATCCCCGAGTCATCTCCGGGATCCGGTCCAGCCAGAATGATCAGATATTCCAAAGGCCACTCTTCAAACCGTTCAATGAGCCAGTTGCGAAGGCAGATTTGTCGGTAGTTGGCGCTCCCCTCCTCCTCTGCACAGACTCCAAGAACCTCTTCCAGGGTTATCAACACGGGACGAAACCCCTGGTTCTCCTTGAGCGCCACGTACTCCTCCAGGCGTGTGCTCGTTTCCTTGAACTGCTGTGTCGTGACGATGACCATGTTGGGGTCTCCCTCACGCATCAGCTTCGGACGATACCACTCACCCAGTTGGTCCCAGTTTACCGCCAGTCTTGCCATCCGTCCAACTACCCGGTGGAAGGGTCGATGGGTTGGAATGGCCCGATACGTCACCGTGAGCAGACCACTTCTGGCCCTGGCTGGAGGGGTCAGAAGGAGGGGCAGGAGGACCACATCTCCCTCCTTTCCCAACGAGAGAACTCGAACGTCTTTGCTTTCTCTCCAGGGGAGGGAAGCTACCGGCTCCCCGGTGTCCAGGCTTCGCAAGGTCCCAGGCTGGGTGGCGCCCTCTTCGGGCGGGATGGGCTCTCCCAGGGTCCACTGTATCTGCACGTCGGTGACCGTCGTCGCTTCGGGGGGAAGGAGCCACACCGTTTGATAGAAAGCTCGACTTGCATTCTGGGGATCGGCAAAACGGGTCAGCGTGGATAGATTCGCAGAAAATTGGACGGATTCCCCCCGTGCACTACCCAGCGGAAACTGGACCAGCAAGACAAGAAGCATCGAGAAACGTAGAGCCAGACGAACCATCGTTCTTCCTCCGAGGGGCTACCCAGAATACCACCAGTGGGCAGGCAGAGCATTCCCTTTTTTCTTGAAAGGTGGTTGCGTACGGGTCTAGAGTAGTCCGCATCCGGAAAGAGCAACTTGCCGGTTTCCCGCGCTTCCATTCGGATCAACGAAGAAATCCGGCGGAAGCACTAGCTCATGGAGGGTTTCAATGTTCACGAAGAGCCGGATTCCCGGCTGGCATTGGGTGTTGCAGCGAGTCAGCGGCTTGATGCTGGTGGTCGGAATGATCGGACACTTTCTCGTACTCCACTACACACCCCTGTTCACGGAAGGTGGCGTAAAGACCTATGAAAGCACCGCTGCCCGCTTTGTAAACGGGGGATTTTTCTGGTTCCTGTTTGACGCCATGATTCTGATGGCCGCCGTCTATCACGGACTCCAGGGAACCTACAACATCATCGTCGACTACAACCCGAAGAGCTCCACCCGCAAGACGCTGGCGTGGTTCCTCTGGATCCTCGGAATCGCCACGTGCATTCTGGGATTCGTCCTCCTCGGGAAGTTCATCGGCGAATACAAACCGGCGTTGTAGGAGGGTTCCCATGGCAACGAACAAACTGAATTACGTCGAGGAGACTTCGAAGAACTTCCATGCAGGAATGCTCTCCTTCGTCTTCCAACGAGTCAGCGGATTGGCCCTCGTGTTGTATCTCATCATGCACATGTACAGCCTCTCCTCGATTCTGGGCGGAACCGGATCCTTTA
>CALFHQ010000105.1 GCA_937876385.1 uncultured Pseudomonadota bacterium | reverse complement strand
CGGGCCACGCTCCGACTGGCTCAGGGCGGTGCTCCTGGATGTCCTGCCTTCACTTCGTCGTTGAGGTGGAACCCGTACAGGTTGGTTTACGGAGGGGAGTGATGACAGAAATGGATAGGCGAGAGGGTCTAAGCCCGGGGGTTGCTGGCACACCGGTCCTTGTGACTGGAGCCGCGGGCTTCATTGGTTCTCATGTCGTCAGCGAGTTGCTGGAGCGTGGATACCGGGTGGCGGCGCTGGACGATCTTTCGGGGGGATTTCGTGGCAACGTCGACGAGCGTGCGACCTTTGTTGAAGGGTCGGTTCTGGACGTTGACCTCGTCAATGGGCTCTTCGACGAACACCGCTTCACCTACGTCTTTCACCTGGCTGCCTATGCGGCGGAGGGGCTGAGCCACTTCATCAAGCGTTTCAACTATCAAAACAACCTCATTGGAAGCGTCAATCTCATCAACGCTTCAGTGAACCATGACGTCCGCTGTTTTGTCTTCACGTCGTCCATTGCCGTCTATGGCCACGCCCATTCGCCCGTCACCGAGGAGACCCCCGCCATTCCGGTGGACCCCTACGGCGTGGCCAAGTTGGCGGTGGAGCAGGAGCTGCGTATCACACGGGAGATGTTTGGCTTGCGTTCCATCATCTTTCGGCCCCACAACGTCTATGGTGAGAGGCAAAACATCGCAGACCGCTATCGAAACGTGGTTGGGATCTTCATGAACCAGATCCTCCGTGGCGAGCCCCTCTCCATTTTCGGCGACGGCACGCAGAGTCGTGCGTTCAGCTATATCTCGGATGTGGCACCGGTGATGGTGGATGCCCTCTCGAGGGCCGAGGCGTACGACCAGGTCTTCAATATCGGCGCAGGCCGCACCTATACCATCAACGAGTTGGGGCAAGCGGTGAGTCGCTCCATGGGGGTCCCCTTTCGTCCCAGGTACCTTCCTGCACGCTCCGAAGTTCAGCACATCCATGCCTCCCACGACAAGGCCAACTCCCTGCTGGGCTATGAAAGTCGTGTTGGGCTCGAAGAGGGGATTGACGCCATGGCCACCTGGGTCAAGCAGGTCGGTGCCCGTGAGAGCACCCGCTTCACAGCTATCGAGATAGAGCGGAAGCTGCCCACTGCTTACAAGTCTGACTGATACGCTCAAGGTGCGTGCCATCTCGGACGACTTCCTGGTAGCCGGGGACTGCTCCCACCCATCTGCCCAGCCGAACGTTTGGCGCTTGTGTCAGGTACATCGTGGGGAGCCCCATGAGCGCCGGGCCATCCATGCCCGCAGTGGTGACCCCCAACTGTCCGACAAGCCCGTGCGCTTCTCTTAGATGTTCGAAGAGCTGAAGCTGTGCGCGCCGCATGTCGATGCCCTGGAAAATCGGGAGCTTCCAGAAGAGGGTCATGTCGACGGTGCCAGGTGGTGGAGCATCGCCGTCTCGAAGACCGTCGCCGATGAGGATTGGAACAAGCCCGAGGTCAAGGACCCGTTGCGACAGTTGGAGGAGTTCGGGATAGCTTGTGTTGCGCTCGGACTGGTAGGCCGCGTAGCGAAGCCAGACGAGCACCTTCCCGTTCTTTGGAGCATTCGCCAGTTTGCTGTCGCTCCAATCCACGATGGTTTGGGGGATGGGAGCATCGCCTAAGAATGCTGTTCTGAGCTTGCGCTGCACGTCTTCTGGCGCTTTGCGAAACGCGCTGGCAATGATCTCGGGGAGTTGCTTGTTGGCTCGTGGACGAGAACGGTGCGGCACGAGCCGATGGCTAAGCCCGGCGTCTCGCAGGAACTGTTCGGCTTGCTCGGTCTGCGGTTCGCCCCGCTCGAGTTGAATCAAGACATCATCGATGGTGGCTGCGGCCGCAGTGTACCAGCCTTCCCCAAAAGAGAAATTCGGACTGGCGTGAAAGGTATACGCGTTGTTTCGCTCGTTGACGAGCCGGCGCGCCTCTCGGGCCGCTTCCTTGGCCAGCCCGGCGGCCTTCCAGGCGCCCTTCGAGTCGAGTTGCCTCGCATACTGCGCTGCCTTTTTAGCCGATGCCTCAGCCACCTGTGCAATCCCTTCCACACGCTTCCAACCGTCATCGCAGTCGGTGCGAGTGGGGGCACGCTGGGAGCCCTGGGATAGTTGGTTTACACCGTGGAGGGCATCTTCTGCCCGGGCTGCATAGGCTTTCACCAGGGTAAGAAGCGCGCCCGCCAAAGACTCCTCGTCCCCAACCCGTGGGTTGGCGGTATCAAGGACCGCTTGTGCCAGTTCGATGGCGTGTCCCAACTGCCGCCGATGGCGTTCTCGCTCCCCTGACTGGAGGCCCGCCGCTGCAATGGTCTCGGCGAGTATGGCCGCTGCCTGCTTTGCGAGCAAACGCTGGCCATCGGTTCCTGCTGCTCTGGGAGGGAGGTTCGTCGTCATACGACCTCTCTACCAGAGGACCGCCGTGCAGTCGAGTCTTTCGCTGGGATTTGGAAGCACTCAGGTCCACCACACAAATGCGCGGCCCCTGTGTCCACGGCGTCCAGTGGGTCCACTCCGTCCAGGGCCACTGGTTCCTTTCCATTTTCAGTTTCGCTTCTGAATTTGCCGACGTATCATGGGCAGTCTGGAGGTGGCAGGAATGCGAGGACGGTTTGCCCTGGTTGGGTTTTTGCTTTTTGTGGTGAGTTGCGGCGGTGACGACCGGAGCGAGAACAGTGGAAGCGATACTGT
>CALFHQ010000104.1 GCA_937876385.1 uncultured Pseudomonadota bacterium | reverse complement strand
TGCCCCCTTCGATCCGCCTGCGTTACGACGCCCTGCTTCCACCAGAAAGGGTGCCATCGAAGCAGGTTGATGGGTCGATGCTACATGCCTCTCGTTTGCTCTGGGAAACCTACTTGAATGCCCTCTCGGAGGGAATCGAATCTTCCCCCCGGACGCCCTGGGGGGGTGCGGGTGAGACTCGGTCGACTGGCGAGACGATGACAGGAAGGGGGGTCAACCAGAATCAGACTGCGGTGGACAAGCGGGCTTGGTTTCCTCCAGAGCCCCTGGAAGCCATCTGGAGTCGGGGAAACGGTCCGCTATTGAGTGCCCCCATCTCCGAAGTCCGCCATTTTGAGGCAGGGCAGCGGGTTGCGGTGCGAGTTGGAGACGTGGTTCCTCGTTTGGGAATGCTGTGGCCCGATCCGGTGCTGCTGGTCTTTCGTCTGTCAGACCGGAGGGCTCCGGAACGAGGGGAGTTGGTAGCTTGGTGTGACGAGGATGAATCGGGTGAAGCGAAGGTCGTTTTTGACGTGGACCGCACCGCCGACTACCGGTTTGTCGTGGCCCCTTACCGTTACCTCAGTGGAGGAAGGGCCCGGCTTTACATCGCTGAGGATGGCAAGCCCGAGGAGCGCACTGGGCTTCGACCTTTTGGCGGCGTTCTCCTGGAGATATCGGGGCTAGCCGGCGGGGACCGAATCTTCGCCGGTGGAGGTGTCCAGGGGCGAGACGTGGTTCTTCAGTGGTGGTCCACCCCAACAGAGGGGGGAGTTTACGTAGGAAGCAACAACAGCCTTTCGCTCTATCCGGAGATCGTGGTTCCGGAGGCGTCCGCCATCAGTTTCGTGTTGCTGAGCGCTTTTGACGAGGTTGGAGCGTGGGATGGGACGCTGTATCTGTCCCGTTGCGGAACCCCCTCTCAAGATGAAGATGCCGACGGTCTCGACCGGGCCCTGGAGGCCAGGCTGGGCACCTGCGACAATCGGGAAGATGCCCTGGCAGGCGTGTGCGACGCTCCTAAGGAGCTTCCCGATAATTGGAGTCCCGTTGATACCGACAACGATGGGTTGGAAGACGGGGAGGAGATCTTTGGGATTCGGCGCTGCTACGGCGCCGTTCCATTGTCTCCCTACTTTCAGCCCGGTCAATGTGAGCGTTCTTTCGCTAAGCGATGTTCCAGCCGGTGCACGCCCAGCGCTCGGATGGTGGTTGAACTGCCGCTGAGTTCCATGGATTCGCCCTCGCCAACCCGCTACGACATCTACCTCGAATATGACTTCTGGAAACCTCGGGATTTGAACCAGCAGGAACAGTTCGCCCTCACCCCGGCGTATCGGAAGCGAATTGAGCGCGCTTTTAACCGCTGGTACGTCCACGATGCTTTAGGAAAGCCGGGGTTCTCGGACACGGGTGACTATCCGATCTCGTTGCACCTATACGCCGACGAGGGAATCCCGGTGACGACCCTCGAGATGGCGTCTCACCTTCCGGCAGCAGCGACTCGATACCTGTTTTTTGATTGGTTCTTCACACCGGCTCGAAAGTACTCGGGCGCGTTTCACTATGTGATCTCGGTTCATCGCGGAGCGGGTCAAAGCGACCATGAGGGGCGAGTCGCCTTGGTCGGTTCGCCCTGGCAGAGCTCATTTCCCGGGAGGTTCATTCACGAAGTCGGCCACCTCCTCGGGTTGTTGCACAACGGGCGGGAGTCATGGCCCAACTACTCCCCGTTCTACCTCTCCACCATGAACTACGGCTACACATACACGTTGCCTCCACCGGTGCAATGGGACGGCGAATTCAAGCGCTGCACCAAGTCGGAGGAGTGTCCGGCGAACTTCAAGTGCATGGGTTTCTCGAAGCACGGCCGCCGCTGCGCACCCGACTGTGGCATCATGGATGCGGGGGCAAACGAAGGGGAAGCGTTTGACCGTTTTTCCTCCGGCCAATTGCCCCTGCCCGATGCGGTCTCAGAGGAAGGGCTTGCCCCGGAATCAGGGTTCCCGGAGTGGTTCCTCCCCTATTTGTATTGCTACAACGACGCCTCGGGTCGAACGACCCTCGTGGACCGATTCGAACGGTTCCAGCACCCCACCTGCCCCCTCGGCAGGTGCGTCCAGTGCGTTTCGGCTTCCTGTCGAATCGATTGGAACCACGACGGTCAGTTCCAGCCGGTGAAGGGGTTTGATCTGGACCACAATCGGCAGGTTGAGAGTTGGCCGCTGGGGGATCACGACGACCGAGAGATCATGATTCGATACGGCCGAATCGGACTGAGCAACATGGTACGAAAGAGCATCCTTCTGTTCTACGCCAGCTTCAGCGACGGCTCGAGCCAGAGCGTCCTTCCTTATCCGTGGACCATCAAGGAGGAACCCCTGGGGACAGTCCTCGACTTGACCAATCTGTGCGACGAGGCGGCTCGATGGTCCTTCTGCCGAAATGAGCAGCGAGGGCGGGCTGCCTTTTTCCGCGGGCCGGCATCGGGAGACCGGGGGATCGAGGTATCCACTTCGGAAGCTTGTGCGCCACTGGATATGGGAGTCGGCGTCTCAATTCGGGTCAAACCGTTGCACCTCCCGCCCAAGGCATACCCTGCGGTGTTGTTCGACTCAGAGTATTTTCGGTTGACCATTCATGGCGAGAAGGGGGAGGGAGTCTGGACGGCCACCATCGTGGAAGATGAAGGAACAAAACGAGAAGTGAAGATCCGAGATC
>CALFHQ010000103.1 GCA_937876385.1 uncultured Pseudomonadota bacterium | reverse complement strand
TTGTCTCGGCCGCTGCTCTTGCGTTTGGCCTCAACGAAGTTCACCTCTTGGAAATACACCGACGTCTTGAGTCGATTGTATACTTCGTCGGCGTCATTCATGCCGACGGCTTCCCCTTTGATGGAGACCAACCCTGCTGCATCCAACTCAATGTCGGTGAGCCATGCACGATCGGTGTCCCACTGGGTGTTCCAGCCAATCTCTTCCTGCACAGCCAATTCCTGGCTTCCGGCGGGCTGCTGGGTCAGGATGTAGGACAGGTACAGCATGACATTGCTGGGTCCTACGGTTGCGTCGTGAAGGTCGTCGAAGATGGTCGCCTGCTGCTCTTCGGTTGCCATGGCCGTAGACATGGCTTCCACTTCCGCTTTGAGCTTCTTGACCTTTTCTGACTTCTTCTTGTCTTCGGTGGTCACCCTCGTCTGGGAAGCGAGCGCTTCCTCCTTCACGCTGTACCAGTAGTACAGGAGCATGGATTCCATGACGAGGAGGAGCACGTACAGCATGATTACCGGCGTTCCCGACGGCATCTGCCTTTTCTGGCGCTTCTTCTTGGAGGTTTCGAGTAGGTTGATGCGAATCATTTGTCCGATGACCTCCTCAGCGCCAGGCCTACAGCCACTCCGGCCGATGGAGCGATTTTCTGGAGCAATGCGATATCGAACCGCTTCGTATCAATCACGATGTTCTTGAACGGGTTGACCAGCTCGGTTGGAACCTGGAGTCGCGATTCCATGAGGCGCACCAGGGGGCCCATCTGGGCTCCACCGCCACTCAGATAGACCCGGGCGATGTCTTCTCCCACCGATGTGGCCCTGAAGAACTCTACGGAGCGCTGAATCTCGGTTACCAGCGTCCCGCTCACCTTCTCGGCGATGCGTTGCACCTCTCTGAACATGGCGGAGCTGGAGATGTTCTCGCTTCCTCCGGTCTTGTAGTGCTCGGCCTCTTCGTAGGTGACATTGAGGGCACGCTGAACTTCCTCGGTGAGGAGCGCCCCGCCCATTGTGATATCACGGGTGAACTGGGTGATTCCGTTGGAGACGATGTTGATGTTGATCATCGATGCGCCCACGTTGATGAGGGCGATGGTCTCGTTGGAAGGGAATCCGTAGTTCAATTCAAACATGTTCTGGGTAGCGAAGGTGTCCACGTCCATCACAGCCGGACTCAACCCGGCGTCCATGGCGATGGAGACATAGTCGCTGATGACGTCCTTCTTTGCTGCGACCAGGAGAACATCCATCTGCCCCTGACCTGCCTGCGGATCCAGAATCTGGACGTCCACGTTCACTTCCTTGATGTCGAAGGGAATGTACTGCTCCGCCTCCCACATGATGGATGCGTCCAATTCCTGCTCGGTCATCTGCGGAAGAGAGATCTTCTTGATGATGACCGAATGGCCCGAAATTGAAAGCGCTGCCGGTCTTCCCTTCAACTTGTTGACCGACACAAGCTCCTTCAGTTTGTCTTGCACCTGAGAGAAGTTCATGACGGCACCCTCGACAATCGCCTGCGGCGGAAGAGGGGCCATGTCGAACTTCTTCAAGGACAGACCCCGGGCGCTTTCGTCCAGGGCACAAATCTTGATGGAGTTTGAGCCGATGTCGACGCCCACGGCGTTTCGTTTTCCGAATAGCACCTCAGCCCTCCGTTTCGGACACTACTGGCCCGGAGGCTATTTTCCTGGAACCTTCCGTGATTGTCAAAAAAACAGGCCGTTGCAACCCGTCTGAAGACAACCCCATGCAAGCAGAGTTCCTCGACCCATTTTCAGGGGCAAAGTATGTTCCTTCTCAGGGCACCAAAAGTGCCCCTTCTTCCCCTTACTGCGGTGGGATGTCCACCCCATATTCACGAATCTTGTACAGGAGCGCTCGATGACTGATTTCGAGGATTTGAGCAGCGTGGGTCCGGTTCCCGTTGGTTTGCATGAGGGCGGCCCGAATGTACTCCTCTTCCAGTTGACGCACCGCCTTCTTGATGGACAACTCCTCGGGATTGGTGGGCACGGCCGGCTTGCTGCCGATGCGTTGCAGCCCCGCAGGGAGACTGTCCAGGACAATGTGGGGGCCGTCGGACAGCACGGCCGAACGTTCCACGGCGTTCTCCAGCTCTCGGACGTTGCCGGGCCACGAGTATCCCTGGAGAACCCGCATGGCTCGCTCGTCCACCCCTTCGACGTGGGTACCCAGCCGTTCGTTTGTCTTCTCAATGAAGTGTTGAACCAGAGGGCCGACGTCGGCGATTCGCTCTCGCAGGGGAGGTAGATGGATCTGCACGACGTTGAGGCGGTAGTAGAGGTCCTGGCGGAAGCGTTTGTGGCGGACCTCCTCCTCCAGATCTTTTGCGGTAGCGGCGATGACTCGAACGTTGACCTGTCGAGACTTCGAGCTCCCCACACGACGAATCTCCCCTTCCTGCAACGTGCGCAGCAACTTCACCTGGAGCGAAAGTGGAAGTTCTCCGATCTCGTCAAGGAAGAGGCTTCCTCCGTCGGCTTCCTCGAACATCCCCTTTCGGTCGCTGTATGCGTCGGTGAAGGCTCCTCGAACGTGTCCAAACAGTTCGGATTCAAGTAGTTGCGGGGGGATGGCGCCGCAGTTCAATGCCACAAAGGACTTCTGGCTGCGAGGGGATTCCCGGTGAATCGCCCGGGCGACGAGCTCCTTCCCGGTGCCACTCTCCCCGGTGACCAACACGGTGCTCTGGAATGGAGCGACCTTCTCGATGAGGTTGTACACGAGCTTCATGGGCTCGCTGTCCCCAACGATGTTTCCAAAGCAACGCCCTTCGTCGAGTCGCGCTTTCAAGTCCACGATGGTGTTCTGGAGTCTCGCGCGCTCCTCGAGTTTCCGGAGGGTGAGGACCAGTTCGTCTTGCTTGAAGGGTTTGGACACGTAGTCGTACGCCCCTTTCTTCATGGCCTGAATTGCGGTGTCGACGGTTCCGTAAGCAGACATGACCACTACTGGGATGGAGATATTTCGCCGAGCCAGTTCATCGAGCATCTCCATGCCGCTCATTCCGGGCATGAGTATATCGCTCAGGATCAAGCCGTATTCTTCTGTCTGGAGTCGCTCCAGGGCGTTCTTGGGGTTTGGTGCGTGAACCACATCGTAGCCGGCGGTCTGCAACTGCATGACCACCATCTCAGCGAAGGACTCGTCGTCTTCCACCAGAAGAATGTTCTTTATCAGCGGAGCGGTCATCTTCTCTCCTTGTTGGTCACTTTGTGGGTCGGAAGCTGCAAGGTGAAGCGGGCTCCCATTTCAGGTGCGTTGGAGACTTCGATAGCCCCATTGTATCGATTCACGAGGGTGTGACAGACAAAAAGCCCCAACCCGGTTCCGGCGCCCACTTCCTTCGTAGTAAAGAAGGGGTCGAATACCTTCAACAACAAGTCCTCGGGGATTCCGGGGCCGGAATCGGTGATGGTCAGTAGGACCACTTCTCCGTCCCGCTTGATGGTAACACCAATCTGCCCCTTCCCCTCCATGGCGTCCGACGCGTTGAAAAGGAGATTCAACAGCACCTGCTTGAACCGACTGGGGGGGATGGCGACTTGCGTCCCGCGGTCAACCTCGAGGTCCAGGGAGATCTCCACCTGGTTGAACCGTTTCTGCGGCCTTAGAAGGGTTACCACCGACTCAACCACCTGAACCACGTCGCTGGTAGCCTCTTCGTCCAGGGCGGGGCGCGAGAAATTGAGGATATCCTTGATGATGGCGTCCACTCGCTGAATGGCCAGACGTATCTGCTCGTGGGCTCGGTTCCTTTGTTCCGAATCGAGCTGATCTCCGGTGAGCATGTCGAGATACCCCAGGACAATTCCAATGGGGTTGCCGATTTCGTGAGCCATTCCGGCAGCCAGTTGCCCCACAGAAGCCAGTTTCTCGGTGCGGATGAGCTGCTCCTGGGCTTCCATGAGCTGCCGGTTCATGTGCTCAAGTTCAGACACCTGGCTCTCGATGCGTGCCCGGTCGGACTTCAGGCGTTTTGCCATGGAGCGCAGAGATTCCTTGAGAACGCCGAAGTCTTCACCCTCAACGGACTCGGCAAACTGCCCTCGCCCCGTCGCCACCTCGCCGGCTTCGTGGAGGAGTCGTTCGATGGGCCGCTTGACGATGGCCCGAAAGAGAACGATACCAAAGAGGAACATCACCAGAAGGATGACGCTCCCCCAGACTACCATGGTGCCCAGGATGGCCTGTCGCCTGCCCTCGTATCCCTTGGCGCTCAATGCCAGGAAGAGGTATCCCCCCCCGACGATGGGTCGAACGAGAGCAAATACGTCGCCGAGCACGGGGGATCGAACGAGGGAAACTCCCGATCGGTTCCGGCTGAGCTCGTCCAGGAGCTTCCTACCCAGGAGAACCTCAGCGGGGGTTCCTCCTCGGGGGGCGACGGTTTCGAAGCGGTGATTGAGCACCTGAATGCTCTCCAGGTCGGCGGCCTTCTTCGCATTGCTCAGAGCGTTCCTCAGTTCCTCTTCGTCGTGAGCCAGGGCCACGAGGGTGGGAGCGAGGACGTCCCCGACCTTCTGAAGGGAGGTCTTTTCGTCCCCCAGCAAGATGGTAGAGGTGAGGTTGGAGGCTCCGGCGTGGATGAGAACAAGGGTTACCCCGATGCCCAGGGCGATGACCAATCCCAGTTTTACTCGAAAGCTTCTTGAGAACATGCAGGGATTATAGCGCGAAAAGGGTTTGGAACCAATGCGCTATCCACGGTGAGAAGAAGAGCCACTCCAAGGCAGCGAGGCTGAGGAAAGGTCCAAAGGGCAGCTCCAGTTTTCGGTAGGAGACGTCCTTCTCCCCGGTGAAATAGGCTGGGATGGAGTAGAAGAGTCCCTGAATGGAGCCCCCCAGGAGGACAAAGAGGAGCGCCTTCCAGCCAAGGAAAGCTCCCAACATGGCCATCAATTTTGTGTCCCCGCGGCCCATTCCCTCCTGCTTTGTGAGGAGATAGTAGCCCAGGATGAACAGTTCAATGACTCCGGCTCCTGCCACGGCACCAATGAGGACTTCGACAATGGA
>CALFHQ010000102.1 GCA_937876385.1 uncultured Pseudomonadota bacterium | reverse complement strand
TCCTGCGGAGGATGGAGTCAAGCGCTACGTCACCATCCTCCCGGAAGCTCCGGCCAGCCCGTTCGGACATCCTCGCCGGATCCCAGACTGGGACCGATGGGAGGTCAACGTCATCGCCCTGCGCGGCAGGTTCGCCCTCAGTCTCCATCGGAGGCAGGGACCTCGGCTGAGATACTACCCGAACCAGGTGATCGAGAAGGCCCTGGGCGTGTCTGCCACCACCCGCAACTGGAACACGATACAGACGATCCTGAAGAAGGCGAGAGATTCGAGTTGAGACCCTTTTGTTTTTCCTAATCTTGCGTTCACACCATGAAAGGCGTGTAGTTGCGGAAGGCTACTCGCTAGGGTGTAGAACATTTGCCCACTCAACGGCAGGGTTTGCGTGACCGGTCCAGAGTCGCCACAATGGCTGTAAGGTGAATAGAGTGAATGTCGGGCATGGCATGAAAATATGGGAAGCGCCTGCCTGGATCTCTGGAGGGGAACACAATGGACAAGCAAGAGCGAGACATTCGGATGAAGTCCCTCCTGTTGGTGGGAATTTTGGGCATCCTCATAGAGTTTGGGTGGCGTGCAACGCTCCCCCAGGTTGCGGCCGCCTTTGCGGCGCCCCCCTGGGCTGGAAGAAGCCTTGGCCCTGGGGGCGCGTTTTTTGGCAGGGATTTGGGGGCATGCCTCAAGTGATATCCAGAGGTCGTGTCAGCCTGTCACCACGGATAGTCCGGCACCGGACACACCGAGAAGTCGTCGAAGCAGGCCGTCCCGTCCACCTTCCAACCCATGAGATTCATGTCGCCGTCGATGTCTTCAAAATTCGCCGTCCAGGGGCTCCCTTCAAGCCAGTTCACAGCCCAGAGGTCGGTCCAGCCCTGGCCTGTTGCGCAGGGTAGGTTGAGGCTCACTCGGACCAGCAAGTATCCCGACGCTGTGACCTCAGGTTCCCAGGTTCCAACGAGTGGGGCGGGGACGGGCCCGCCCGGGTCGCAAACCTGGTAGAGGGATGGCACGTCGTCTGCCCATGCTCCTACTGGGTCCGAGGTGTCGTAGGCCGACCGGCGAAAAGTTCCGTCGGTTTCGAACCGAAAGTACGAGAAGTGATCCATCCCCCCAGCCCAGCCGAGGAGCCAGGTGCCGAAGAGCATGTCCTCTGGTGGCGTCATTTCCCAGCACATTCCCGGCTGCATGCACCGACCCCAGTCGCAGTCGTCATCATTTCGGCAGTCAACACATCGGCCGTAGACGCAGCGGGAGAAGGGGTGAAAGGAGAATGGCAGGCAATCCAAGTCAGTGTGGCAGTCCAGGTTGTAGATTTCGTCGCAGGCACACACCGGGCAGGGGGATTCGGACGGGGTGATGAGATGGCAGTTGGGTGCGTCGCAGGTCCCAGGATTCGGGCAATCCAACGGGGCGCTGTCTACGCAACGGCCGGCTCGACAGACCAACCCAGGCTGGCATTCGTCATCGTTCCAGCACCACACGCAGTTTCCCAGGACGCATGTATCTCCGAGATCTGGAAGGCCCGGGTTGGCCAGGCCTTCGCAGTCTGCGTCTTTCTTGCAGCGGACGCTCATGGCCGAAACGGAGGGGCACCCACTTTCACTCTTGAAGAGGCCGTGGTAACTGTCTGCCCGTGCAGCGATGTAGGTGGGACAAGCGCTCGGAGTCCAGTTGCATGTGCCCTTGCACTCCTCCAGGGTGGCGAAGGTCCCGGGACAACCTTCGCAGACGCAGGAGTCCTCCATGACGCACGCATTCCCATTCCAGTACCACCAGGGCGAGTCGGGTATTGCATCGTCACAACTTCCGTCAAAGGTAACGCACCCCGGCGGAGTGCAGGCATTCTGGCAGTCAGCGATGGTCTGAAAGGCATAGTCGCACCAACCCTGGCAGCCGCAGCAACCGGGGCAGGTTTCAACACAGGCCTCGCCGTCCCAGACCACGATGCTTGCAGCATTGCAAATTTCTTCGGCCCAGGTCGGTTGGATGGTCTGGCACACCGAGTTTGGGGTGATGCAGATTCCGGGGGCCATCATCATGTCCATGTCGCAGTCCATGCCGCAGCCGCACAGGCTCTCGCCGTGGCAAATTTGCCCGTTGGGGCACTCGGAGTCGCTCCAGCAGCGTCCCGCCTCCCCCGCTGCCGGCATGCAGACTCCAGCCCAGTCGGGTTCGCCCAATCCAAAGCCTGCGCAGACGCTGCTGGAAGCCGCGTCTGGATCGTTGCAGTCCGAGTGGGTGAGGCAACAGCCTGGCGGTGCCACGGCGTCTGGCGGTATGTCCAGTAGGGGGATGTCGGGGACAAGAATGTCTTCCGGAATCACCGTGTCCTCGATTGGCAAGGCATCCGAGTCTGAGGTAGCGTCAGTATCCAGCGTGGCATCAACGAGCGGAACGCTGTCGCCTGCACTGTCCATTGTCGTGATCCCATCGGCCTCATTGGCCTTTCCGTCTTCCGTGACCGCCACCTTCGACCCTCCGCAGGCCCCCAGAACAAGCAGTATGAGAAAGACTCCAAACCCTTTAGTCATGTTCTATCCTCTTGCGCGGCGTTTCTTGAACGGTCGAACGGTTTGAGGACAGTATACTGAAGTTAGGCGCTCTGGTCATGCCCCTAAACAGGATCACTTCTTCGCAGCGTCGGCATTGATAATCACCGGAAACTTCCCCTTCCACTGCGCCCATGCCTCTGGGTCCGCGACCAACTCGCACATGAAGTGAGCAACGTTCGCCATGTTCGTGCTGTCAGGAGCAAAGAGACTGCTCACGAGGCCTTCGTGCAGAAGGTACTCGGAAACATCGCCCTCCAGCAGTGAGTCCGGGCGCACCGCAGTCCACTGAACGAATGCATTGTTCTGGCCGACAGAGCCACTAAGGAAGTTCGCCGGCTTCTGGTTGTCGTTGGCCGGAGGCAACAGGCGACGAAGCAGCCACAAAAACGCCTTCTCGAACAAGCCACGACGAGTGTCATGCCCCTGTGGATGATTCACCGAGACGCTGCTCATCAAGACGAACTTGATGGGTTCTTCGGGCTTCGTTGCTTCAATACCCTGACACAGCCTCATCGTCGCCTGCGTGACGAGATCCCTCGGTGGGAGGAAGAGCCCACGGAAGCTGAGGTTGTGACCGAGGCACGACACCACGGCGTCGACGCCGGAAATGTGCTGCTGCAGTTCCTTGTCGCTCAAGGAGAGCAAGCTGGCCTCAGTCACCGACAGGCTGGGGTGTTTCGCTATCGTTTCCGGCAACTTATGTGTGGATCGCACGATGGCCCGAACGTTGATTCCTCGGTCCAGCAGTTGTTTCAAAACGAGCTGACCTGTTCGTCCCGTGGCGCCCACGAGAAGTACTGTTTGTTGTGTATCCATGACAATCGTCTCCTTTCTGCGACAGCAGCATTTGGATGCTCAGGGTGCAACTTGGGTCTTCCTTCGCCAGGTTCAAGCGCTTTGAGGGCAGATTCTTTGCTGCCTGGCGGATTGCGGCGTCGACTTGCCCTGTCGAACCCGACGCTGAAAGGGAGTTTTCGTGGAGATGGTTGACAACGCAACTAATTCTGCTACCGTCGGATGGACGAGGAGGGACCATGGAAGACCGCAAGGTACTCGAGGGGGAATGGGCGCACTCGTGGCGCGATGCCATCCATCGCTTCGTCCGCCAGTTCGGGCTGCTTGAAACCACGACGACCCCATGTGGCCACCCGCTCCCCACGTCCCATGCCCATGCCTTGCT
>CALFHQ010000101.1 GCA_937876385.1 uncultured Pseudomonadota bacterium | reverse complement strand
CACAAAAAGGGTCTCGGTGGTCTCCAGTTGCACCCCTCCGTCCAGGTACATTCGATTCCAGCGCTCCTTCTTCAAGTACACCACCACCCGGGTTCCCTCCTGGATGGCTCCCCCACGGCGCCGTCTGTTGGCCTGGAGGAGCACTCGAAGGGGCATTTCAGTGTCCCGTGCCAACCGCCTCCAGGTCGTTTCGTGGCGAATTCGCAGGCGAGTCATGAATCTCTCCTGGTCGGTCACCAGAGACAAGACTCGCAGGCGTCTTGACGCTTCCAGAACATCTTCCGGGGCAAGCTCGTTCCAGTCGCACAACTCCTGGGAGGAGACCTGGTATCGGTTGGCCAGGGAGTCCAGAGTATCCCCGGGCATCACCGTTATCACCGACCAGCGAGGAAGTGGCCGGCCGGTTTCCTGCTCTTGCGAGAGTGCGGGCAGAGCAAAGGAAACCACAAGGAAGCACACAAGAACCGCTCGATGCATGAACCGCTCCGTAACATTGAGTCGTCTTCGCCCCGAGCCCCCTTGCCGGAGGCGCGGGTTTCTTTACAACAGTGTCCGTGCATCCTACTGTATAGTCAAATTTGGCCGACTTGGATGAAGCGAGGAAGCAAATGAAACCGAAGCCTTTCGAGTTGTTTTGCATGTATCATCTGGGGGTCTCGCCGACCTTCGAAACCCGGTTCTACAACGTGAACTCCGTTGCCCGTCACTATCAGGTCAGCGTAGACACGGTGCAAGAGTGGTTGGCGGAGTACACCATGGAAGCCGAACGCTTCCCCCACATGGACTTCAACGTCGCAAAGGCCCATGGCAAGGTGCAGGGGCTGGCGCTGGAAGGGTCCATCGACGAGGTACAGGCCTTCTGCGCATCGGTGTTCAAGGATTTCGTCAAGAAGCTCGATACATTCGACGTCACCCGCCGATACGAAGACATGGACTACGAAGACCTCTGGGACACAAAGAAGAAGTAGACCTCGGAGCCCTCCTTGAATCTGCTGGACGTCAACAATCTTACCGTTTCCTTCCCTTCGGGGGATTCTGTTTTCGACGCCGTGCGCAATCTCACTTTCTCCATGGGAAGCGGGGAGACAGTGTGCCTGGTGGGAGAGTCTGGATCGGGCAAGAGTCTCACGGCGTTGGCCATCATGGGTCTTCTCCCCGACACCTCCGCCCTGAGCGGCACCGTCTCCTTTGAAGGGAATCTGGTGACAACACCGGGCTTGCATACCCGAGGGCATCGCTTCTGTGGTGCCGGAATGTCCATGATCTTCCAGGAACCCACCGCGGCGTTGAATCCCACCATGCGTATTCGAGATATCCTCCTCGAAGCGCTGCGATTCAAGAAAGGGGTGTCTGGAATGGCGGCGTTGGAGCGGGCAAGGGAGGCACTCCACGCAGCAGGCATCGAGGACACCGAGGCAGCGCTGGAAGCGTACTCCTGGCAACTCTCCGGGGGGTTGGCTCAGCGGGCGGTGATCGCCTCAGCGCTGGTGTTGGAGCCCCGACTGCTGGTCGCCGACGAGCCCTCTACGGCTCTCGATGTGACCACCCAGGCCCGCATCCTTCAATTGCTCTTGAAACTCCGAGACACCCGCGGGCTCTCTCTCCTTTTCATTACTCACGACCTCACCATCGCAGCCCTCCTCGGTGGGCAAACCCTCGTTATGGTGAAAGGGCAGGCTGTAGAACGCGGAGCCACAGGACCGGTCCTTTCTTCCCCCAGGCACCCCTTCACACAGACCCTCATCGAAGCCACTCCAGGGTTTGCCCTGAAAGAAGGGCGAACGCACCTGTCCAGGGCGGTGTCGGTAGAAGCGACCCCAAGAGACGCCAACGCCTGCCCCTTCTATCCCAGATGCCCGCTTCGACTCCCCAGGTGCCTGGAAGCGGTGGACGTTCATCAAGACGGGGAGCGCACCGTTGCCTGCAACGCACCGCTCATGGAGGATGCCCGTTGAAGACGCAACGAATTGCTGCCAAAATCGACAACATCACCATCAGCTACCTTGCAGGGCGTGGTCTGGGCAAAGGACGCAACATCGCCGTCAAAGACGTCTCCTTCTCCATCCAAAAAGAACGCTGCCTCGCACTCGTGGGGGAAAGCGGTTCGGGCAAGTCCACCATCGCCAAAGGGATTCTCGGTCTCACCTCCCTCGATTCCGGAAGCATCGAGGTGGAAGGGTTTCGACGACCGGGACTGGCCCGAAACCAGGAGAAGGCGTTTCGAAAGGCAGTGCAGGTTGTGTTTCAAGATCCTTACCTCTCACTGAATCCTCGACTCAGCGTAGGGCACCTCATCGAAGAGCCCCTCATCATCCACTCGGTTCCAAAGAAAGAGCGCAAAGAGCGAGTGGAGCGTGTAGTGGAGCAAGTTCGACTGGAAGTGAACCTCCTCCCCAGCCGACCGTCGGCCTTGAGCGGAGGGCAAAGACAGCGGGTGTGCATCGCCCGTGCGCTGGTTCTGGAGCCGAAGTTCCTCATCGCCGACGAGCCGGTGTCATCGCTTGATCTCTCAGTTCAAGGCCAAATCGTGGACCTCTTGGGAGAGCTGAAACGAGAACACGGCTTGACCATGCTGTTCGTCTCCCACGACATCGAACTGGTGCAATTCCTGGCCGACGACGTTGCCGTCCTTTACGCCGGCCAACTCATGGAGGAGGGACCCGCCGCAGACCTCCTGGCTTCCCCTCGCCACCCGTACACAAGAGCGCTCCTTGATGCAGTTCCCACCCGGCTCGACTCGGTCACTTTGGCCCAGGGTGAACCCGCCGTGAGACACCTTCCAGGAGCCTTTGGGTGTCCATATCACCCATCCTGCCCCCACGCAGATGAGAGGTGCGCAGGGCACTTTCCAGACCAGACCCCTCGAAAGGGAAGCCTGGGAGCGGTGTGGTGCTACCATCCCCTTGGCTGACCCTTCCCTCAATCGGCAAGTCTCCACGTCCAAAGGCTGGACTTTTCAACACCGGATTTGCTAAGTTACACAGCCGCAGGAGGTTGCGACCATGATCGACGAGAAGGTGCTGGGAATTCACGAAATCTGGGCGGATCTGAAGGGACGGATTGTGCCGGTTCTGGAGGAAGCGGGACTTCCTCTGGACACGGAATGGGTCGTGCCCCCGGACCCCGAAATGGGACACTTGGGGATTCCCTGCTTCACCTTTGCCAAAGTGCTTCGCAAGAGTCCGAAGGTTATCGCAGAGGAGCTCGCCGCAAAGGTCAAAGCCGGTGGCGTCGTGGCCGAGGTCAAGGCTGTCCAGGGCTACGTGAATCTGGTCTTCAACGAGAAGGAAATGGCCAGACACCTCCTGCCGGAGATCCTGACTCAGGGGGACGACTTTGCCAAAGGCGGGTGCGCCCAGCCCGAGAAATGGCTGCTGGAGTACTCCTCTCCCAACACCAACAAGCCTCTGCACTTAGGACACATCCGCAACAACCTTCTCGGGCTGGGAATCTCCAACATCGTCCGCTTCTACGGCCACGATATGACCACCATGAACCTGGTCAACGACCGTGGAATACACATCTGCAAGACCATGCTGGCCTACCAGCGATGGGCTGACGGGAAAACCCCTATGGACCTCGGCGTCAAGGGAGACCACTTCGTCGGCGACCTTTATGTGCGCTTTGACCGAGAGTTCAAGAAGGAATTCGACGTGTACAAGAAAGGGGGCGGGACCCTCTCTGAAGACGAATACTTCAACCAGGCGTCCACTCTGGGAAAGGAAGCCCACACG
>CALFHQ010000100.1 GCA_937876385.1 uncultured Pseudomonadota bacterium | reverse complement strand
ATCGGTAGCCCGGGCATGGTCACCAGGAGGGTCGCCACTCCAAAGTACTTGTCCCCTGTGCCGAACTGCTCCACGGCGGTTCGTTCGTCGGGGTTGTTCATGAAGTTCACGAAACGCTTGAGGATCTCCGGGCTGAACTCCAGAACGTTCTTGATGGTCTCTCGGTACTTCCCGTTTTCTTCCATCTTGAGCATGTTCATGAAGGCCGAGTTGTACACCCGGTGCATGCCCAGAGTTCGCACGAAGTACCCCTCCATGAGCCAGAACGCCTCGGCCAGCAGGAGGGTGTCTGGGACCTCGGATGCAACGCGGTCTACCACCTCACGCCAGAATTCCACTGGGAAGTAGTTGTCGAATTCCGGTTTGGTCATGCCGTGTACGGCTCTTGAGGGAATGGCTCCGGCGTCCCCGGCTTTGGGGTACCAGAGGCGCTGGAAGTGTTTCTTGGCCAGCGTCATGGCCGCGTCAAAACGGATGATGGGAAAGCGTCGGGCGACGTCGAGGATGGTCTGAATGACCGCTTCACGAGTCTCTTGACGAAGGTAGTCCAGTTGAGCTGTGTCGTTCCACGGCATGCTGGTGCCGTCGTTGCCGTGGTAGACGAAGCGTTCCTCGCCCGTGTTGTTGTCCCTTCGACGGAAAACCACGGCTGCATCCTGGTGGCTCCAATATCCGTCCTCGATGTGAATACTCACGCTGGAATCGGGGGAAAGATCAGCTCCCGAAAAGGAGTAGCCGGGGTACGGTGGCGTGGGAGCCTGGAGGAAGAGGTGCGGCCGCTCGATAACCCAGCGGGAATCCAACCCCATGTGGTTCGGGACCATGTCTCCGGCGAGGCGAATGCCCCTCGACGCGGCGCGCCCCTTCAAATTCTGGAAGGCCTCTTCTCCACCGAGGTCCTCGGCAATGGCGTACTCGTCAAGAGAATATGCCGATGCCACGGCGTCCGGATTCCCCATGATGTTCTTGATTTGACGAGAGGCCGCTGACCTTCGCCACAAACCGATGAGCCACAGGCCGCTGACTCCCCAACGGGCCAGACGGTCCAGCTCTTCGTCGGGAATCTGGTCTAGACGTTCGATGGGACGATGGTGCCAGCGGGAGAGCTGGTGCAGCCAGACGTACGTGGACTTTGCCATGAGCACCACATTGGACATCCAATCGGCGTCTGCGCTGAACGCAGCGATTTCCGGGTCCACATGGTCGAGGGAAAACTCCATCACCTTCAGTTCGGGTGGGCCCAGTGGGCCTCGCTGGGCGGTTTCTTCCGCCAGGATGTCTTGAGTCAGTGCGAGGCGACGCGTGAGCTCGTCGGGGAGGAATTCACCCCAATGTTCCCTGATGAACGCAAGCTGTTTTGAGAGGCTTGATGGGAAGCGTCTGGCCGGCTCCCGGAGAGATTCTAAGAGGGTCATCCCCGTTCCAGGATGGGGGGGGAGAGAGGCGAAGGTCTTCTCCGCTGCCAGGAGGGCGTTTCGGTGTCGAGGGTCGCGTGTGACGGCTCGGTCTTCCATGACGATGCAAAGGGGGGACATGGCCGGGTTTTCTCCCAGCACTTCGACGAGGAGGTCGTCGCCATCGGTGATTCTGCGTGGCGCTACGGGATAGGCGTCGGCAAACAGCCCCTTCCATGTGCGATAGTCACCGGCTCCCAACAGCGAGGAGCGTTGCTGCTCGAGGATGTCGAGAGAGCGGGGCTGGAGGTCAGTGGTGTACTGAGTCCAAAGGTAGCCCAGAACCTCGGCGATGGTGTCCGCGGTCATCACCTCTGCCCCTCCGAGGGCCACCGGCGGGTTCCCCGCGTGGTCCTTGAGGGCTCTTGCCAGAGCGTGGTAGTCGTTGCCACCGGTGGCTTTGGGGGCCGCTTGCGAAGTCAAGCCGGGCAGCCCCAGTCGCTTCCACTTTCGGTGCGCCACGGGGAGGGCCCATGGGGATTGTTGTCGTTTGCCATGGTCCATGCAGTTCTCCTCAGCAGCGCCGAAGCTTCAACCCAAAGAAGCTGCAAAAATGCTGCCCACATCAATCAACCGGGGATACACCGAACCAACAGGAATTGCAAGGTAGGGATGGCTTCGTATGGGGTCTCCGTCGCCGTCCCTTCTGACGTCCCTCATCTGATTTCGAGACCGACTCAGCCGATTTCGCACCCCGGACGGGTTTATGGGAACAACGCCAGCGCAATCCGGAAAGATTCCTTGCCGGAACTACCGCAAGCCGGTAAGATTCCTTGCCAGTAGGGTCTGTCGGTGGATGAAACCATGACAGGGAGGGCTGAACGTGATCGACATGTTGAAAGAGATCATTCTCGACTTTCAGGATTTTGAGTTTGAGACTGGCACATCAAGGCATCTAGAAATCACGCCGGTCAAAGGCAAGGCTACGGTTTGCATCGGCGTGCGCCGCAGTGGGAAATCAACCTTTCTATTCCAGATCATGCAGCGTCTGTTGGATGGCGGCGTTTCGCGTAGGAACATTCTGTATCTGAACTTCTTCGACGACCGCCTGCGAGACCTTCGGCACAAGGGGTTGGGTAGCGTTACGGAGGCCTACTACTCTCTCTACCCGGAGAAGAAGAATACGGAGAAGGTGTACTGCTTTTTTGACGAAATCCAGGTCATCGACGGATGGGAACCCTTCGTGGATCGCTTGATGCGCACCGAGAAGTGCGAGGTCTATATCACCGGTTCTTCAGCCGATATGCTCTCGAATGAAATTGCGACGCAGATGCGCGGGCGAGCGCTGACGTGGGAAATTTTCCCGTTCTCGTTTTGCGAGTTTCTCGACCACAAAGGAATTGATGGCCACGAGCCCCTTTCCAGTAAACAGAGGCTTCTGGTTCAGAAGGCTTTCGAGGATTACTGGGAGTCCGGCGGCTTCCCAGAAGTCGCTGGACTAGACCACCATCTGCGGGTCAAGACGCACCAGGAATACTTCAACGCAGTTCTGTTCCGGGATCTGGTCGAGCGTCACGATGTATCGCATCCGCGCGCAGTCGCTGACCTTGCTCACCGGCTGATGGACAACAGCGCTTCAATGTACTCGATCAACGGCCTCACCGGGTATTTGAAATCGTTAGGCCATAGGGCCCCCAAGTCTGCGGTTTCGGATTACATGGCTTGGTTTGAGGACGCCTATTTTCTGTTCACGGTGAGGATCTTCGATGCTTCGTTGGCGCGAGCCAATACCAACCCCAAGAAGATCTATTGCATTGACCACGCGATGGTGACTTCTGTAGCCTCGGGCATCCTGACCAACGCCGGCCATCTGCTGGAGAATCTGGTTTTCATGGCGCTGCGCCGGGTCACGCCAGATGTCTTCTACTACAAGACGAAAACCGGCAGGGAAGTGGATTTCATCGCCATTGGGCCAGACCGTTCACGGCTGTTGGTGCAGGTTTGCGAGTCTCTGGCAGCCCAGAAGACCCGAAAGCGTGAGGTCACGGCGCTTGGTGAGGCGATGGACGAATTGAACCTGAACTCGGGGGCCATCGTGACGCGTAGCGAAGAGGAGCGGATCGAAGTTGAATCCGGCCGGATCGACGTTGTACCGGCTTGGCGTTTTCTTCTTGATATGCTGGATACACAGACATGATTGCTGTCCCTTCTCAAAACGGAATTCACGACTCTCACAGCGTCGAGAATGTCTTCGCAAACGTGGGTTGCGAGGACAGCGATTAGTCGGCGACGGCGCCGGTTTGGGCTACGTCAACGGCTATTGATGAACCCTCTCAGTTGCAGCCATAGCTGGTGCTGTAGTGGGCTTCGGCGCATTCCGAATCCGATTTGCAGCCTTTGTACTCGCAGAAGCTGTCCACACAGTTGTAGTTCTCTGCCGAGTAGGCGCCCACAGTTCCTGGGGCGCAATCGGAAGGCTGCGTGCATTTTCTGCTGCAATAGACCACCGTCCATCCCGAATCCAAGTTGCAGCCCCACGATGTGTCGTCAAAGGTTTCGGCGCACTCGGCGTCGTCGTTGCATCCAGCGTACTTGCAGTACCCACCTTCGCAACTGTAGTTGGCTTCTGTGTAAGCGCCGCCGGCGCCCTGGTCGCAATCTGCCGGCTGGCTGCATTTCAGAGTGCAATAGGGGATTGGGTTGTCTTGCCCCTGGTAGCAACCGTAGCTCGTGTTCCCCATCATCTCGGCGCATTCTGCATCGCTCTTGCAGCCCGTGTACTCGCAATATCCGTTGCTGCACAAGTAGTTGTCGGCGGAATAGGCGGCGCCGGTGCCCGGGTCACAATCGGCTGGTTGGGTGCATTTGAGTACGCACACGTGAACTGCCGCTTCCTGGCATGCCCCTTCCACGCATTCCTGCTCTTCCCCGCAGGTACCGCAGGATCCTTCGCAACCATCGTCCCCGCACTCCAAACCTTGACAATCGGGAGTGCATGGACCGACGATGCACAAGCCGGCCTGGCAATTCATGGGGGCTGGACAGGTGCCGCAGGAGCCTTCGCACCCGTTGTCGCCACATTCCACTCCTTGGCAATCGGGGGTACACCCGGCAGGTCCGCAGGTGCCGTTGTGGCATTCCAATCCTACACCGCAGGAGCCACACAGCCCACCGCATCCATCATCGCCGCACTGCTTTCCGGTGCAATCGGGGGTG